>JANYAJ010000340.1 GCA_025361385.1 Nitrospira sp. | reverse complement strand
AACGCTCGCAGCCATACCGCTATCGTCGATATTGCCTACGACAGCAAAACGTACAGTCTCACCTATAAAGATAGCGTCAACTTGAATTACGACGCCGAGAAGCAAACCATCCACAAGGCCTATAGCAGTTGGATTCAGAATCTTGATAACGCCATCAAGGGCCGGCTCGCTGCAGCGGGAATGTAAGCACGGAAAAGACAGGGTGAGGCCTGGCAACACGACTGGGCCTCATCCCTCCTTACAAAAATTCTCATGTACAAGGAACGCCGCATCCTATGAACATTCCGATGATTCGCTCCATAAGTCATGCGGTGCTCTGTCTCGCACTATTTACTACAGTTAGTTGTGCCGCTCCAATTTTGAATGTGACGGATGCCCCGGTTAAGACCCTCTCAGGCAAAGAACTGACCTCCGATCAAGTCACAAAAGCCATCGTATTAGCAGGAATGGGATTGAAATGGGAGATGGATGTCGCGGCCCCTGGTCACATTATCGGTACACTTAACCTCCGCAGTCACCAAGCAATCGTCGATATTACCTACAATACGAAGATCTATAGTATCGCGTACAAGAAAAGCCGAGGCCTAATGCAAGTAAATGAAGACGGAACCGCTATCGGCATTCATCCGAATTACAACGGTTGGATAGAGAACCTCGATAACGCCATCCGCACTCAATTTATTGCCGTTGAGCAGTAGACCTCTCTTCTCTTCTCTGCCGACTACCTTCACATAGATTTCTGCCTGTGAGCGCTCGATAGAGACCTACGGGATACATCCCTCGCGAGAGAAGCTTCCCCCCTACCATCCAGGTGATCCTCATGATGTCCCGTACGGGCCTGAAATGACTTGGGCTGGGGCCTGTTCGAGCCATCACGCCAATGGAGATTGTGTCAATCGGCATGCCACGCAGTCCCGCTTCGATCAGCACCTCGCTTTCAAAGACGAAACTCCGCTCCTTGCCATGTGGAACGTGAATGGCGCGTAGAAATGTAGCCGGATAGAGCCGGAATCCGGATTGCGTATCGTCAATGAGTTGACCAGCCGCCCACGAGATCCAAAAATCCGCAACCCGATTGGCACCGTACCGCCAGAATGACGTTTTCCGCTGATCGCAGCGGCGGGCTCCGATGAGAAACGCGCCGGGATCATGCAACGACATCGTGAGGAAAGCCGGTATGTCTTCCGGCGCATGTTGCCCGTCTGCATCGAGCGTGATGATGCCGAGGGCTCCGTGGGCCAAGGCATGTTGAAATCCTCGCCAAAGGCTGCCGGCCTTTCCCCTGTTCTCTTCATTGTGTATCAGGCTGATATCCAGACCAGCCAGGGCACGGGCCGTGCCGTCGGTTGAGCCGTCGTCCACGACGATGACGTTCGGACATTGTTGCCGCGCGCGCATCGCCACATCGCGCACCGTTTCCGCCTCATTGTAGGCCGGGATCACGACCCAGTATGCACGGGCGAGGTCGCGCGGCGCGGTCATGCCATGCCTCCGTTCACGCCGATGATCTGGCCGGTAATATACCCGGCTTCCTCGGACGCGAGGAACGACACGAGCGCCGCAACGTCATCCGGCGTACCCACTCGTTTCATCGGCACCAACGTGGCAACCTGCTCCGCCTTGAACGCATCTCTTGTCGCGGGCGATTCGATCAAGCCGGGAGCCACCACATTGACCGTAATGCCTCGTGACGCCACCTCGATCGCCAACGACTTGCTGGCTCCATGCAGGCCGGCCTTCGCGGCGGCATAGTTGGTCTGCCCTCGGTTGCCTGTCACCCCGGCCAGCGACGAAATCGAGACGATCCGCCCCCAGCGGGTCCCGATCATCGGCAGCAACAGCGGCTGCGTGACATGAAAGAATCCGTTCAGCGAAAGAGCGATGACCCTTGTCCATTGCTCGTGAGACATCCCTGCCATCGGCGCATCGTCGTGAGCTCCGGCATTGTTGACGAGGACTTGGATCGGTCCATCCTTCAGCAGCGCATCGAGGGCCTGCCTCGTGGCAGACTCATCGGTCATATCGAAACAGACAACCGACGCCGACCCGTTTTTACTCCGAATCTTCTCTGCCACCTGCTCAGCCGACTCAGGATGCCGATGGGCATGCACGATGACGGCATAGCCATCCGCCGCCAGCCGCTCGGCGATGGCCGAACCGATGACCCCACTGCCTCCCGTCACGAGGACGCGTTTCCGCATCATGATGGCTCGCGCTTTAAAAATATCGAGGCCCGTCCCGTCATCATGTTGTGGCCTCCGGATGAAATCGCAAACTGATACATGAAACTATCGCCGCCTTCGAACAGACGCGAGGCCGCAATCGTGAGTTCCCCTGGACAGTCGTCGAGACGGTCTACCGACAACACCACATCCTTCACCCCGCCGACATAGCCGATCAGCCCCTCCGTGGAACGCTCTCGATTCAGAAGCCCCACATGGATCCCCATCGCCTGTGCCGCATATTCCAGCCCGGTCACCGCGTCGAGGCGCCCGCCTTGCCGCAGCGGATTCACCACATCGCGATGCGAGCGCGTGCGGCATCGAATCGATGTGGCATCCCACGATTCCACGAGATCGATCAGCCGCATCGCCCCCGTATGGGGAAGGAACGCGCGCAGTTCTTCTTTGATCAATGGCGGCATGAATCGATGTCCAATACGAGTTGCTGACTCTCTAGCAGACTCACGACCACCCTCTCCGAACCGCCTGTAGCAAGCGCTTTCAAGAGCGGCAGCGAGCGGGCCGCAGGATTGCCCAGTCGCACTCGCTCCAATGCAAGGTCTTGCAGATCGCTCGCCGGTTCTTGATCTGTCTCTCTGAGATGCAGCTGCATGGTGGCGAGCGCGGCGTCTGACGGCGGAGCGAGCAGGAGAGCCACGGCAAAACCCGCCGCGATCGGACGCGCTTCGTTGAGCGGAGCAGGCACCGCCAGATCGTACGCGACCAGCAATAGCGGACGTTGCTCCACGTAAACGAAGGTCACAGCTTCCAGCAAACCGGCCGCGAACGAGTCGTCGTAGCAAGACAGCGCCGTCGACGACTGCTGACAAGTTGTGGCGATTCCCCAATAACCGGACGGCGTATTGTGGACCGATTGATGAAAGAGCGTGGGGGAAATGACCCGCTCAGAGGTCGCCAAGGTGCGGCAGAGTGTATCGAGCACCCCCATTTCGCCGCCCGAGGACGCAAAGACCGTGGGCACCTCACGGGGATCCAGGCCAGATTGGGCGATCGCTTCCTGTGCGACCTGCACGGCCCACCGGACACAGTCGCTGCTCCGCCGCCGTTCGTTCGGAGGCAACAGCGCTGCTTCAGGATCGGGCATCTCACCCGGTTGAAACGAACCCTGACCGGCCAACACGGCACGGCCTGTCTCCCAACCGGCGAGACCAGGGGCGAGAAGACCGATGCCCTGAATCGCAACCTTCATCACAACTTTCCCAGGATTAGGCTGCAGTTGTTTCCGCCGAACCCGAAAATATTGCTTGCCACGCAGGAGAGCAAGCCGATCTGGTTCTCACGAAGGATTCGACTCTTCAACGAGGGGTCGACGCGCGCACAATTGAGCGTGCCGGGGATCAATCCCTCTGTGAGGCACAGCACGGAAATGACCGCCTCGGTGATGCCCGCGGCACCCAACGTATGGCCGGTCCAGCCTTTGGTTGAACTGCAGGCAGGCCGCGCGCCAAACATGCTGTAGACGGCTTTATCCTCGACTGAGTCGTTGGCCCTTGTGGCCGTCCCATGCAAATTCACGTATTCGATATCCTCAGGGCGAAGCCCGGCCCGGGCCAGCGCATCCCGGATTGCGCGAATGGCACCGGCGCCTTCCGGATGGGGATGCGACATGTGATAGCCATCCGTGCTCTCGCCATATCCGAGGAGCGCCACCGCGCCACGTCTGCTGACCCGCTCACTGGATTCCAATAAGGCAAACCCCGCGGCCTCGCCCAGCGACAACCCATCGCGATCTTCGTCGCAGGGACGGCAGGGAGCAGCCGAGAGTAGCTGCAGCGCCGAGAACCCATACAGGGTGGTCAAGCAGAGGCTATCGACGCCGCCGACAATGGCGGCATCGCAGAGACCCGCTCGCAACAAACGATCAGCCGTCGCAAACACCTTCGCGCTGGAGGAACAGGCCGTCGAGACCACCATGGCAGGCCCGCGCAACCCGAGACAGGCCTGCACGAAGTGGCCCAGAGAAAACATGTTGTGGGTATAGCGATAACGCGAGGTATACCAGTCCGGGAGCGAACCGGCTTGGCTCCTGGCCTGATAAGCATGCTCCGTCTCCAGAATGCCTGAGGTACTGGTCCCCATGACGACAGCGACACGATGAGCGCCGTAGCGTTGCTTCGCTTCCGCCACCGCGACCATGAACCCGTCCTGCTGCAGGCCGAGCCAGGCCAGCCGATTGTTGCGGCAATCGAACCGCTCCAGTTCATTGCCGAGCGAAAAATCTTCAAGGCCCTCGACGCGTCCAATGTAGGTCTTGAGTGTCACATCTTCGAAGTCACAAGGTTTCAATCCCGACCGCCGCCCGCGCAGGGCCTGAAGAACCGGTCCCACCCCGCGGCCGTTAGCTGTGACGAGGGTATAGGCAGTCAGGGTCAATGGCGTGATCGGTTGCACGTTAGCTGACATGAGAATCCTGCCCGGCTAAGAATCCTGCAAAGAGCAAACAGGTCAACGACCCACAGGCTGCCGTCAGGCCGATCGCATGCAGCACAGGGATGGTCGAACAGGCGAGCACTCCGAACACCAGCACGGTCGTGGTGCTACAGACCAGCAACCCAAAGACGGTCCTCTGCCGTTCCTCACCTTGGTCCTCTGCACGATTGAAGAACAGCGCGTAATCGAGTCCCAAGCCAACCACCAGGAGCAATGTCGCAACATGAAACAGGGAGAGCGATTCACCGGACAGATTGAGAATGCCCACCACGGCGATGAGCCCGGCGATAATCGGGACAAGCACACGCCAGAGCTGGGAAAGCGATTTCAATCCGATGGCTAAGGCCCCCGCAATAGCGATCGTTCCCCACCCGAGCAACTGCACCGTTCTGTTGCGATAGTCCCTCATCAACCGGTTGGACTCTTCCTTGATATCCACGTAGGTGACCGCAGACTCTCCCCAGCCTGCCACTGCCGCCTTCAATCCCTGCCGATCGACGACGCCGCGCAGCGGAGCAACGGCCACCCATCGTCCGTGATCTTCCAGCATCAACGCCTCGATCTTCAGACCTAACGGCGTGCCCCGGAACAGGTCCCGATCGACCAATGGTTGTGTCCGAACCACCTCGACCTCGGCCAGGAATGGTTCGAACAACCCTGGCGCAAACGGCAATCCCTTCACCGCCTCACCTAGCCGGTCCTTTAAATCAACAGAATTGGGCAAGGCCTGCTGCCGCTCTCGCTGCACATGATGGCTGGGCAAGTAGCGCGACACCAAATCGTATCCCTCCAACAAGCCTGCTGCTTGAAGACGATCCAGTTGTGGCATTACCGCTTCACTCCGCTCTAACAAATCTTCTTGCGTCGCCGCTTCGATCACCAGGAGATCCTGCATATCCGGTGCACCGAGCGCACGACGTAACTGTTGGTCGATTTGCTTCTTCTCCTCCGAGACAGGGCTAATCTTCGCCAGATCCTCTTCCCATAATGGCGTATCTGACCATATCATCACGATTGTCGCAAGGACGACGGCTACCGGCACCACCACTTTCGCCTTCGACAAATACGCCATCGTGCCAAGCAGATCGGTCCGGATCTCTCGTGGGACAAAACCGGCTGGGATACAGACCGGCAATACCCATCGAGTCACCAAGGCCGCAGTCCCCAAACCTGCCAGAGCAAAGAGTCCCAGTTGCGCCAATGCCGGAAAGCCGGCCAGCAGCAGAGAGGAAAATCCGATCGCGGTCGTGAGCACTCCGAGTCGCATCGTCGGCCAGATCGCCCGCATGGTCGTACGAGCAGAGGCCTGCTTGTTCAGATGGCTGAATAAATGGATCGGGTAATCATCGGCTACGCCTAACAGCGTGATGCCGAATCCCAGCGTAATGCCATGCACAAACCCGAACCAACTATGCACCGCGACCATGCCGGCCAAAATCCCGCTTGAGAGCGGAATCAGACTGAGGAGCACCAGCGTCAGAGATCGATAGCTGGCGTACAGAAAGAGGAAGACCAGCGTAGCCGCCACGGCCGAAAGCCACCAGACTTCCCGCTCAATCGTCCGCTGGATCTCGACCGTAAAGACCCCGGGGCCGCTCATCAACAACCGGGCCGATGACGATGGCCCATCGGCTACCCGATGAAACGACGCCCGGATATCCCGTTGAATCGTTTCTTGCGCATCGGCATCGAACCCGGCGGCTTTGGTTTCGACGACCAACAAGGCGCGCTGGTGATCGGCCGACATCCAGACTCCGCGATGTTTGTCCGGCGATTCCCATCCAGACCAGGACTGGAGGATCCCGAGAAATTCTCCGGTTGGGTCGGTCGGAATATAGGCCTTGATCATCGAAGCCAGAGGAGAACGCAGTTCATCGAGCCGTTGCTCAAGAGCGGCATGCAGCGAATCG
>JANYAJ010000233.1 GCA_025361385.1 Nitrospira sp. | reverse complement strand
TCTCAGTCAGCGTGGGTATCGCATTGTGGGCTTGGATCGGACGAGTGCGTTGCTCTCAGCGGGGCGACGTCGATATCGTTCATTGCCGCTGGTCCGCGCCGACCTCCGCGACCTCCCTTTTCAGGCGATGTCGTTCGATGGTCTCTGGGCTGCCGCCTCGCTGATGCATCTTCCGAAACCTGACGCACGCCGTACCCTGACCGATCTGTGTAGGCTTGTCTGTCCAGGTGGCCTGTTCGCCGCGACGGTGACCTATGGTGTGAAGAGCCGCCTCGTGACGGATGGATGGGTCCCCGGGCGCTATTTCGCTCGCTGGAGAAAGGACGAACTCGCCCGCGCGGTTCGTCGAGCTGGATGGAACATTCTTGAACTACAAGTAATAACCAACCGGGAGCGCAAGGGGCGGTGGTTGAATCTACTCGCGCAGAAACCGAGATGAGTCGGTCTAGCCAGGATTATTCATGCATACCTGCTACGTCGTCCGATCCTCTCGCCCGCGGGGCTTTTCTCGTTCGGCCTCCTCGACGGACTGCACGTACGCCTGTGTCGGTCTCACTTGCGAGAAGCCCCGGCGGGCTTCGGTCTCGAACGCCTCGCGACGGCCTTCATGAATAATCCTGGCCAGGGCTACTTCGATAAGGTCGGCTCCGATGCCGTGCGGCGATCGAGCGTCAGATAGATCTTGTCGTCGAATGTATAGTAGCCGCCCTGGTCGATGTCGTTCATGATACAAATTGGTGAAAAGAGAATAAAGCAGCCGAAAATATCCCCGACGACCCACCAGGACCAGGTGCGATCAATCTTGAACGAGGCGGCTCTTCACACCATAGGTCATCGTCGCGGCCAAGACGCCGCCAGGACGAACAAGGCAGCACAGATCGATCAGGACCCGACGTGCAACCGGTTTCGGAAGATGCATCAGCGAAGCGGCAGCCCAGAGGCCATCGAACGACATGTCTTGAAATGGGGGCTGACGGAGATCGGCCAGGACCAATGGCAACGAAGGATCTCGGCGGCGCCCCGCTGAGAGCAACGCATTGGTACGATCCAGCCCAACAACACGATACCCACGCTGGCGAAGATTGCCCGCGTCCTGCCCGCCTCCACAACCGAGATCCAGCAGCCTCGCATCGACGGGGAGATGGCTGAGCCATTCGGTCAATAACGGAGGGCGGCGAAGCCTTCGCTTGCTCCACCGCGCCAGACAATCCGCAGCGGACCGTTTATACGCGGCGATCGTCTGCACGACCACTTGAGTTGTGCTATCGTGCGGCGAGCTGCGAAGAGCCATTTATATCGCGAGGAAATACACGATGACTGCACTGCTGTTGGCCATGATGCTCCTGGGAGTGAGTTGGAGCAATGCATGGGCTGTCGACCCACCCTGCGACAAGTATCCCGCGACCAAGCAGGCCAAATGTGCAGCGGTCTGGAAAGAGCTGAACCAGGAGGACGGCCCCTCGATCTCACAGTTTGGACTGGCCCAACTGAAGCGGCGCGAGGAAGGCAAAATCAACGCCCAGCAACATCTCGCAGAGAACATGACCTTCATCAAACAGTCCACCGAAAAACGCCTCATCCGCCTGAAAGAACGCATGGCGAAGGAGTAGCCTCACGTCACAAGACACGGAAAAACTGATTCGACTCCTTCTCCACCCCGATCTCAGTTTCCGGTCCATGCCCCGTCACCACCGTCGTCGCATCATCAAGGGTATAGAGCCGTTCTCGAATCGATTGCTCGATGGTATCGAAGTCTCCGCCCCAGAGATCGGTCCGCCCGATGCTGCCGCGGAAGAGCGTGTCGCCGGCGATAACCATGTTGTCGTTCGGAAAATGAAAGCTCATGGAGCCGGGAGTGTGGCCCGGCGTATGGATGGCGACCGCCGACATCTGGCCGACCAACAGCTTTTCCTCATCCTTGATCCAATAATCCGGCAACGGAACCGGCACGTAGGCCACGCCGAACATCTGACATTGCATTTCAAGATTCTTCCAGAGCTCAAGATCGTCCTGATGCAGGCAGATCGCTGCCCCGGTTGCCTTCTTCATTTCTCCGGACGCGAGAAAATGGTCGAAATGGGCATGGGTATGGAGAATATGCGTGACCGTCAAGCCAAGCTGCTGCACCTCGCGCAAGATTCGTTCATGCGCGCCACCGGGATCGACGACGATCGCCTGCTTCGTCACCGGATCGCCGATGATGGAGCAATTGCAGCCGAGGGGCGGAACGGAAAATGTTTTTCGGATCATCGGCGGCATCATGCGGGCATGCGATCGCTCTCGCCCCTCAGGGTGCAAGGTTCGGTTCGCCTTCCGGCTCTTGCTCTTCTTCAACCTGGATGGTCCACGCGACGGCGGTATCAAACAACCTCCAGGTTTGTCCTTGGCGGCGGAACCACACGAGAAATCCCGCTCCGGTGCCATCGGGGCGCAGGACCTCGACATACTGCAAGGCCTGATCGTTGCGGACGTTCCGCGCCACGCGAGAAAAGGCCAGGCGCTCCAACCGCGGCGAGGCCTGGACTGATCTGGCATGGGCCACTGTCACTGGACGGGCCAGAGACACTTCAGGCTCTTCAATCTGGTCCCCCGTGGCAAACCGATAGCCGACCCCAAAGTGAAATCGCCCTTCGAGCCGACTGGGTGCCCGATTGACCGAGATGAATGCCCGGATCAAATCCAACGGCAGTTCTTCATCGAAATACTCCTGCTCCTGAAAGGCTTCGATCGTCGTCGGCTCCTCCTGATCTGGAGAGAGACGAAGCCGCGTCAGACGTTCGATCACGATCAACTGAGTGGCTGACGTGAGAAACGTGCTCGTCACCACCTGATCGTAGAGTGGGTAGTCTTCAGCTGGGATACGGTCCGATTCCGTGACCGCTCCCGACAGACCGAGCAGCACATCCGCACAGAGCAGCGCCATTACGAACAGGACCAGCCGAGTCATCATGAATCGAGCATACCGTCTGGCAGGACGCAGGGTCAATTCATGGATTCCGGCGTGGACAAGTCGACGTGAAGCGTGGATAATCGCACGGATTAGCCGGAGGAACCTGACGTGCAACATAAGACGCAATCGAACCAGTCGCTTCTCTGGATCGGAGCCATTGCGCTCTGTCTCGTGACCAGCGGTTGCAAGCCCGACGACTCGCCTTTCAAAGCCGACAATGAGTCGCTCCGCAAACAACTGGCCAAGCAGGAATCGGTGGTCACCTCGCTGCAGGACGGCAACAAAGTCATGCAGCAACAGATCGACCTGCTGAACCAGGAGTTACGCGACGCGAAAAAATCGACTGAGAGCGCCAAGGCCGACGCCAAAGCCGCCGCCGACAATCTGACGGTACAAGTCGCCCAGACCAAAAAACTGAGCGCGGATGTCCAAAAAACCGCCGCCGCGCACATCGCGCAGAATATCCACGTCGAGGAAAAAGGGACCCAGATTGACGACATTCCCCGCCCCTTAAGCGCTGTCGCCAAGATGGCGGAGGAGGCCCTCAGCCGCAATGGATACCACGTCAAGGTGAGCATCAAGACCGATCAGAAAGCGGTCTACGTCACGGAGCGAAAAGTCTCCCCTCCGGCCTCACTGGAAATCGCCGGCTTCCGGAATCAATATGTGGTGTCGCTCCATACATTGCCCTCGAATGTCACCCGGCTCAGCGTCAAAGCCGATTTCGAAAAGCTGGCTCAAGGTGGACGCATCCTCAGCGTGAGCGCGGAAGAGGCCGCAGAAATCGAGCGGAGCCTCATCGGGGAAATCAACAAGGCCTTAGCCGCCGCCAACAAGACCTGATGCGCTACTCTCGTCCAGGGCTCGCAGCCGCACTCTCCCTCCTCCTTATCATGGGAAACCCGCAGGCCGCGGGAGCCGGAGCGAAATCGTCACCGGAACTGGCTCGCCATTTGACCGGGATCGCGGCACTGGCCCAATCGTCACCACTGATCACCATTCCAGCCGGACCGTTCTTGCTCGGCAGCAAACGAGTCGACGACGATCCCTATGGACATTGGACGCAGTTCGACGATACGGAACTGCCGCAACATCGAGTTTGGCTGGATGCCTATGAGATCGATCGCGATGAGGTAAGCCTCGGAGAATATCTCGTATTTCTCCACCGGCGAAAACTCCATCCCTCGGACGAGCTGCAAAAGCTCATCTGGCATGTGATCACGATTCACTCCGTGTCAGACGAGACCCTCAGCCGGTGGCCGGCGCTCTATGTCACCTGGACCGAGGCCAAAGAGTTATGCGCCGCAACAGGCAAGCGGCTCCCGACGGAGGCGGAATGGGAAAAAGCGGCGCGAGGACCGGAAGGCGGCCTCTTCCCCTGGGGCCAAGCCGACCCCGACCAAACCCGCGCCATGTTCGGCCAGCACCACGTCCATGAAATCCCCATTCTCGCAGCCGTGGATTCAAACGAAGCAGGGAAAAGCCCCTTTGGGCTCCATCATATGGCAGGGAACGTCGCTGAATGGGTGCAGGACTGGTTCGGGTTCGACTACTACGCCTATATGCCGGAACGTAATCCTCCAGGCCCGACCAGCGGCCGCTACAAAAGCCTGCGCGGCGGGTCATGGAGAAGCAATCCGATCATGCTCCGCACCGCCACACGCAGCGGGGCGCCTATGGATCAACGTTCCCCGACTATCGGCTTCCGCTGCGCGCAATCGCCGCCCCCTCTTGAGCGATCGCCGAACGCAAAGTAGTCCTTCCCTTGGTCGGCCTCATACTACATGGTAGCCTATACTTGAATTCGCATGGATACTGAAGGACAGCCGGACAGACTATGATGCCTCGGATCGTCTTTATTGGACTCCTGATCACAGCCGCCACATTAGTCAGCTGTGCCGGCGTCGCCAGAGATCGTACGCAAGGGACCGCGCTGGACAGCCAGGACTGCTGCCGGACGGTGGAAGCGACGCCCCGTCAAACGGCCATCGTCCGCACCGCAACGCAGCTCATCGGCGCCCGCACCATCGACGTGAATGGCCGCCGCATCGCTTACGACTGCGCCGGAGTCACTCGCGCCATTTATCTCAAGCACGGAATCGATCTCTATCAAGGCGGACCCAGCGCCCGTCACGCCAACGGGGTCCGGATCATCCATGCCCACATACGCCAACAAGGCACGTTCCATCAGGGCCCCACAGTCCATCCAGGCGACCTCGTGTTTTTC
>JANYAJ010000218.1 GCA_025361385.1 Nitrospira sp. | reverse complement strand
GCTCAGTCTTCCCGCGCTGGCCTTTGGGGGAGATGTCACACCAGCCGCCGCGACCGAATATCGAGACATTCCCTATATCGGCAGCCGCAACCTCGTGTGGATTGTCGCGCAGCTCCATTTGCTGCTTGCAGGGTTTGTCTTGGGTGTCCCGATCTTTGCCTGGTTGTGCGAAGTCGTGGCCTGGAAGACGGGCGAAAAGCGCTACGACAAACTTGCGAAAGAGTTCACCAAGCTTCTGACCTCCGCCTATGCCACGACGGCGCTCTTCGGCGGCATTCTGTTGTTCCTGCTGATTTCGTTCTATCCCAAGTTAATGAACTATCTGACGGATATCTTCTTCCCGTCTTTTATCGTCTATTGCCTCCTCTTCCTGGTCGAGACTGCCACGCTGTATCTCTATTGGTATGGCTGGGATGCGATGCAAGATGGCCACAAGAAGACGTTCCATATTTTTCTCGGCTTCATGCTGAATTTCTTCGCCTTCTTCATCATGATTGTGCCGAACTCCTGGGCGACCTTCCAGGCCAGTCCGGTCGTGCTGGCAGAAGGCTCCGATATCGCCAGGGCCTGGGCTGCGACCTGGAATCCAACCTGGTGGCCGGTAAACATTCACCGTTTGATTGCGAACGTGGTCCTGGGTGGTTACATCTGCGGCGCCTACGCCGGGATTCGCTATCTGTCTGCCCGAAACGCGGAAGAGCGTGATCACTACGATTGGATGGGCTACGTCGGCAACTTCATCGGGGTGTTCGGTCTCTTGCCGCTTCCCTTTGCCGGCTACTGGCTCATGCGCGAAATTTATCAGTACAACCAGCAGATGGGCATCACGTTGATGGGCGGCTTCCTCTCCTGGCTGTTCATCCTGCAAGCCATGCTCATCGGAGTGCTCTTTCTCGGGTCGAACTATTATTTCTGGCTGGGAATCACCTATCGGATCCCAGGCTCTGAGTTGAAGTATCGGAAGTCCATGTTGTCGATGCTGATTATCCTGTTGCTCTGCCTCGGCGTCTGGATGACGCCCCACTCGCTCGTGGCGAGTTTGGAAGAAGCGAGAAAGATGGGAGGAACCCACCATCCGCTGCTCGGAGTATTCGGCGTGATGTCGGCGAAGATGACGGTCTCGAATCTGATGATTCTCGTCACGTTCATGAGCTTCATCATGTATTGGCGAGCGGGCAAGGAAGAGACCGCCGGATGGGCAAAGGCCGCGAAGGCGTTGATGAGTGCGTTGCTGGTCCTCGCTGGTATCGCTGTCGTCGTCTTAGGCGTCTGGGGCTACTTTGTGCCGGCCATCATTCGGATCAATTACTTCTCAACGTCTCAGGTCCTGATCGTACTCTTCGTCATGTTGACGATCACACCATTGACTGCGCTGCTGCTCAAGAGCGCGAAGACCACGACGGAAATGGTCTGGGGTAAGATGCCTCCTCGGGCTGGGTATGCCCTTGTCCTCAACGCGATCATGGTCATTCTCCTGATGACATTGATGGGATATGCTCGGTCGTCATCGCGCGTCCATTGGCATGTGTATGGTGTGCTTCGCGATTCCTCGCAATATGCATTTTCACCGGCATTGGGTTATGCAGCCGGGATTATGGCCTTGAACACCTTCTTGTTCTGTATGATTGTCGCGTTTATTTTCTGGGTAGCCACGATGAGCGATAAGGCGAAGGCATCGCATAGCTAAATAGCTAAGAGGCGGCGAGGGTGTATCGCCTTGGGTGCCGACGAGGGCGAGCGGTTCACAAGTGCGACACCGGTAGAGCTGAGGCGATCGATTTCGCAAGAGGAGTCTTATGAGCGAAGTTGTTAAACTGCAGTTGATTGGTCTCATGGTTGTGGGATGTGGGGCCCTGATCCTCCTCCTGGTTCGCGCCCAATTCGTGCGGGTCATTGGATTTGTCGCGATCGTGCTCGGACTCTTTACGCTCGTCGCCTTGTCGGTGCCCCAGATGGCATCGTTGCCGCCCGTCGAGGAGAAGTTCGACATTGCGACGGTCAAAACGCCGACGGACATGGCCACCATCGGACAGAAGATTTTCTTCAGCAAGGGCCAATGTGCGCTCTGTCATACCATCGGCCCCAGCGAGTCCGCCCGCTGTCCGGACCTCAAGGGAATCGGAGCCAAGTTGAGCCGTGAATTTCTCTTTGAAAGTTTGACGCAGCCGCAGGCCTATATCTATCTCGACTACCGCCATGGCGGTCAGCCGAAGGAATATCCAGCCAGGATGCCCTACATCAATAAGAACCCGATCGGGCTTTCAAAAAATGAAATTCTCTCGGTCATCGCATTCTTGCAACAGATGAGCGGAGAGCCGATTTCCGTGAATGTGGCTGAACTCGAAGTGCCGGGACAGGCGCCTGCCGCTCCGGTGAAGGTCGCTCAATCCGGTCCAGTGGCCGTGGCGCAAGCGCACTGAGGAGGAACGTATGGGGGGCTCGTTGCTTAAGCCGGTCATATTGATTGGGATCGTCTATGCGATCTTGAAGTTTGTGGTGCCCAATATTCCTGGCTCGGCGCCGCTGCCGGCCAGTCTCATTTTTCTGTATCTGATGCTGACGACATCGGGCATTGTCATCTTCGCCACGTTGAGCGGAGAGTCTAAGGATGCGTTCTGGAACCCGATTCAACGCTTCCTGACAGGAGAGAATATCGGTGGATTACAAGTATTGCGCTATGGCGTGCTGCTGCTGTTTCCATTGATGGTCGGCTGGCAAACCTATAGCAGCACCGCGACCAGCGACGCGCCGCCATCAGAAAACCGAACGATTCACCCGGCTCCGCCAGGGGAATACACCGGTTTATCGAATCCCGTTCCCAAGACACCCGATACCATCCAGCAGGGGAAGGGCTTCTATGCCGCGTTCTGTTCTCCTTGCCACGGTGGAAATTTCGATGGGAAGGGGCCGGCAGCCAGAGGATTCAATCCTCCCCCTGCCAACTTCTCCGATCCGACGACCATCGCCATGCTGCAAGAAAGTTATCTTTTCTGGCGCATCAAAAAGGGCGGCGTCGGCCTCCCGATCGAAGGCATGCCATGGAAGTCCGCGATGCCTCGCTGGGAAGTCGAGCTTCCTGACGAATGGATCTGGAAAATTATCATGGGCGAGTACGATGGCGCGCATCAAGCGCCGAGGACCTGGGAGTAGACGGGAGTAGGCTTGTATGCCTTCTGCGCTCGCGCACCGCGCATGTTCAATGACCGGTGAACGCGCGCAGTGGAAGGCCGACAGTCGCACCCTCTGAGGCGTGAGTAGAGAGAGGACGGAACTTATGACACAGAAACTGAACTACATCGTTCCGACGGTTGCTGTCGGTGCATGGCTTGCCATGGGGTTGCTGGCTGTGCAGCCTGGCTCTGCCGAGGAAAAGTCGGCTGCCACCGTTCAGGCTGAATCAACCTTGCAAAGTGTGTCGGTCAGCGCACCGATGGTAAAGGGTGCCTTGCCGGTCGATGACCCGAATGCGGCGGTGTGGAGTAGCGCCACGCTGGCTCGATTCCCGATGTCGCCGCAAGTCCATTGGCCGAATCGTATTCTGGAAGCGACGGTTAGAGATCTGAATGTGCGTGCCTTACATGACGGAACGAACGTCGCCATTCTCTTGGAGTATACGGACCCGACGGAAGATCCGGACGATGCCGCGGCGATTCAATTCATGGTGGGCGACAAGAAAGCTCACTTTGCGCATGGCCAGCCGATGGCGCAGGTAGAGGGCGGCCCGGTCAATATCTGGTTCTGGAAGAACAAAGACGGCAAAGCGCTGGACATGAATGCCAAGGGTTTTGGCACGCTGAAAGTTCAGACACATCAGGACGTGAAGGCCAAAGGCGCCTATGCCAATGGCACATGGAAGGTCGTCTTCACGCGCCCTCTCTCCACCGAACATGCGGACGAGGATACGCAAATTGCCCAAGGTGGATTCGTCAATATCGCCTTCGCCGTCTGGGATGGTAAGAAGGACGCAAGCGGCGAACTAAAAGAAAAGGGATCGCAGAAGGCGGTCTCCTCTTGGTGGTATTTCCGTGCAGAGGCACCGCCGGATTATTCCGGCTATTACTATGCGATCCTCGCCGTGGGCTTGGCTCTCGGATTTCAGTTCGTACTGATCCGCAAGCTAAAGAAAGGGCAATCAGCATGAAGGCGGCTCGCCTACAAGTATTAGGAATGGTGGGGGGACTGGTTGGCGTCTGGGCCATGGTGGTCGGGGGCTGTGCCAACGAGCAGCAGCAGAAGGGCAAGGAACTCTACAGCCACTACTGCATGCATTGTCACGGAGAGAACGGCCGCCAGAACGAGGGCTTCAATTGGTCCTCGATGCCGGATCCAAAGCCGAAAGATTTGTCGAACAAGTCGGAGATGGGAACCTTCAAGGACGAAGACATTTTCAATACCATTTCACGCGACATGAAAGATACGAGCCCCGGCGGCGACAAGATCGGCGACGACGATTTCGCCGTGCCGACCATGCCGACCTTCAAGTACACCCTCTCCGAGGATGAAATCTGGGCCATCGTGGGTTATGTCCGAGGCCTCCACGGCATGAAGCTGGAGTTTAAAGTCGAGGAACGGAAGCACGAGTTAGCTGCGGTGCTCCAAACGGCCCAGGGCAAGTCCGATCAGGCCAAGCAGGCGTACGAAGCCGCGGAGAAGAAGGCGAGCGACGAGGCTGAAAAGAAGAGCGCAGAGTTGAAGAAAGACGTCGATGCCGACGAATCCTCCTATGCGAAGGAATTGGCTGCCATGGTGCAGGCCAAAAAAGAACTCGACGCAGCGCAGGTTGCGCTGAATAACTTCTCTACAAGACCAGGAAAAGGTCTGAATATCGCCCGACCGGATCTCACGACGAAGCCCGAGCAGGTTGCCGAGTTGGTCGAGCGGGGCAAGCGGCTCTATTCGAATAAGTACGGCTGCAACGGTTGCCATAGTCTTGGTGAAGAGGGTGGCAAGGTGGGGCCGGCACTCGACCGTGCAGGATTCAGATTGAATGGGACCTGGATCTATCGATGGGTCAAGAACCCGCAGGCCATGAAAGCCGAAACCAGGATGCCGGCACTCGGGTTGAGCGATGCCGATGCCAAGGCCGTGACGATGTACCTCGGTACCTTGCGTGCGCCGAAGCCGGATGCTCCGATCGAAAAGCCGGCAGGCTGATCGTCGTCGGCCACAAGATGCTCAAAAAGGCCGTCTAGCAAGGCCGCACTGGGCGAACTCAGAACGATGAACGTGGAACGCTGAAGTGAGAATGGATTCTTGCTCATCGTTCATCGTTCATCGCTCACCGTTCAGCGTTTCCAGGCTGGCGGATTTTTCAGCATTCTTGCTAGAGCAGAAATCCCGCGATCATTCCAAGTAAAATGGCGGCTCCTACCCACACATGTTGTTGAAACATGTGGAAGGCAGTGGGGGCCGGTATGGCCCCTCTGAGCTGCAGGGCTTGCCTCACACACCACATTCCAATGGCCATGAGCAGGGCATAGTAGACCCAGCCGATGTGGGCTAGCCAGCCTGCGAGTCCCAATAGCAGTAGCATCCCGCCGAAGGCCGTGCCGACGGCGATCCACGTGGACGAACCGAACAACAACGCCGAGGATTTCACACCGATTCGGCGATCGTCCACGACATCTTGCAATGCGTAGATGGTATCGTATCCGATCGCCCAGCAGACCGTCGCCGCAAAGAGGCACCAGGCAGGCCCTTCGATCGTTCCTCGCGAGGCGGTCCAGGCCATGATGGTGCCCCACCCGAAGGCGATCCCCAGCATGGCTTGCGGCACGTGGATCACACGTTTCGCAAAGGGGTAGAGGGCGGCTAAGAGGACAGCAATGGGGCTTAAGAGGAGTGTGAACGGGTCGAGCAGTAACACGAGTATGCCGGCCATGGAGAGAAAGAGGCCGAGGACCAGCAGGGCATGGACGGCGCTCAGTTCACCGGACGCGAGTGGCCGTATGAACGTGCGCGCGACGTGCCGATCGAAGGACCGATCGGCCAGATCGTTCAGCACCACGCCGGCACTGCGCATCACGAAGGAGCCGGCGACAAAAATCGCGAATAACCGGAGCGGAGGCAGGCCGCGAGCCGCCAAGACCAGTGACCAGAGTGTGGGGAACATGAGCAGCCAGGTCCCGGTCTGGTTCTGGAGGCGAATGAGTCTGGTGATGGCCGACCAGGAGAGCCGTGGCGTGAACAGGGGCGATTCCGGTGCCGATGAAGACGATTCGGTCATGCGGGAGAACTTAGCCGAGGGTGGTGGAGCTGTCAACGCTGAGGCACGGCTGGTTTCTCTTATGTATTTGGTCTGTCTGGTTTGTTTGGTTGAACTCGTCTAACCAGATCAACCAGCCTTGCTCGTGAGTTGTGCTGATCGGATGCTTTTCTGTATAAGAATGATGGTGCATGTGATTGATTTCGCGCATTCCTCCTTTCTGTTTCGCACAGCCTCATGGGTTGTCGCAGGACTCTGTGTTGCCGCGTTGACGAGCTGCGGGCTCTTCTCCAGCCGAAGCGGCGAGACGATCGGCTATTATCTCCCCTTGACCGTTCAGCTTCGTTCTGATCCCAGTATCGCTGCGTCGCAGCTTACCTATCAGGATGCTTGCGGCCAGCAGCGGTCCTTGCCGCTGGGCGGTCCCTTGCAAGAACAGCTCAGACGAAAAACAGGCCGCGTGTTTGAAAAGGTGCTGACGGGTGAGACCGCATCCTCCTCGATGCCGGACGGGTATGTCGATGTATCGATCGGTCTGGCTCAGGTCGATCTGGCGATCGTTCGAAAGGCCGACAAGAGTTATCCGGCGATGGTCTCTGTGGGATTGGATTTTGCCTATACGGCTGCAGACGGTACGGTCCTCTATAGCAAAAAAATCCAAAGCATCGGCCGTGGAGAGGTGGAGGTCAGCGCATCCTCCTGTGACGTGAAGGGGCTCGAGAAGATTGCCCAGGAGGCCTTGAGCCTCGTCACAGACGGGATGGCCAAGCAACTCGGGACCTCGACGAAGATCATCGTGGCTGCTGAAACCAGGAAGGCCGGCGGCGCCAAGCCGATGGTGGCGGCCGTCCCGCCCCCCTCTCCTATTGCAACCGGGGGAGCCTCCGCTGCGGTAAAGCAGGCCGTCGCGCCGCAAGCGTCGGCAGCGGTGCCGATGCCGGTTCAAACGGATGAACCGGCCACGATCATATTTCGTGCGATTGTTCGTGACGAGAATCGCAATCAGGTGCTGCATGCCGGTGAAGCCATCGCGATCGAAATCGAAGTGAAAAACGAAGGGCCGGGGATGGCACGGGCCATGGAACTGTCGGTGACTGCGACGCCACCCTTAGTCGAGCAGATTCCCGCGCTGGTCTCCGTCGGCGATCTGCAGCCAGGCGAAGTCAAACGCCTGACGTTGGACGGCAAAGTCGGCGAGGTTACAACAGCCGTGCAGGCGGAGCTCACGCTGATGTTGCGGGCCGGATCACCAACGGTGCAGCTGCCCTCTGCCAAAAAGTTTCTCGTGGCGATGAAGCCTGCCTCTGCGACGGGGGCCCAGTCTCTGCCGGTCGATGTCGATCAGCTGCCGAAACGGACAGGTTTGCTCAAGCAACCGAAGGCCATCGGTCTCGTTGTCGGCGTGGGGCAGTTTCGTGAGAGCAGCATTGCCCGGGTCAAGTATGCGACGCGGGATGCGGAGCAGGCCGCCACCTATCTGAGATCGATCGGAGGGATTCCTCACGCGCGCGTGCGTACGCTGCTCGATAGTCATGCCCTCAAGAGCGACTTAGCCGAGGCCCTGGAGGAATGGTTGCCTAAACTGGTCGACCCCACCACCGTGGTCTATATCTCGGTCACGGGCCGTGGCGTGGTCGATCCGATTAGCGGCGCCGTGTCGATACTGTTGTTCGACAGCATGGCCACAACCGGGACACGCCTCTATTCGCTGCGCCGGCTGCAGGAATCATTGGAGAAGTTGCCGATTCAGCAGGCCGTCGTGATGCTCGACCTCTCGCTTGAGTCGGCGTCCGGCGCGGAGTCAGCAACCATGGTCGTTCCCCTGTGGGGGCAGGAGGGGGCGGTTAAAGACAAGATCATGTGGATGATCGGCAACCGGGGACTTCAAGAATCGCATAGTTATGATCCGGGCCAGCATGGGCTGTTTGCCTATCAATGGCTCAAGGGCTTGGGCGGGGCCGCAGATCTCGATAAGGACGGGACGATCCTGGCGGGTGAGCTCTGCGCCTATACCAAGGGGCAGGTCCTCAAGATATCTCAAGAGCAGTATGGCAAGGAGCAGGAGCCCCTCTGCCTTCCAGGGCCAGGCCAGGGGGCCATGGTCAGGCTGCAGCCTCTGGCCCGGTTCAAATAATGGCCATGAGAAGGCCGGATTTCTCGGCCATCGTCTGTCGTTGAATAAAAAACCCCTTGAGGCTGAGAAAAAACCCGTGTAAGTTGTGAGTTCTCTCGCGAGGGCCGGCGTAGCTCAGTTGGTAGAGCAGCTGTTTCGTAAACAGCAGGTCGTCCGTTCAATCCGGATCGCCGGCTCCACACCTCGCGCACTTCGATACCGCTCTCCTGTCCGACAGAAACA
>JANYAJ010000198.1 GCA_025361385.1 Nitrospira sp. | reverse complement strand
TGGAAGGCCAAGTACGGAGGAGTAGAGGCCTCGGACATCCAGCGGCTCAAAGAGCTGGAGCAGGAGAATAGCAAGCTGAAACGGCTCTATGCCGACATGGCGTTGGAGAATGCGGCGCTGAAAGCTGTCATTGCAAAAAACTCTAACGCCTGCTGCGCGGCGGGAGGTCGCCACCTATCTGGTGACTCAACGCGGGCTTCCGGTTCAGCGGGCGTGTCAGGCGGTGGGCCTCAGTCGAGCCACGTACTATCGGCCGATCGTCAATTGGGTCCAGCGCGATGCCCCGATCATTGAGACGTTCACGGCGTTGGGTGAGTCGCAGCCCCGTTGGGGGTTCTGGAAATATGTGGATCGGTTGCGGAACACCGGCCATCGGTGGAATCACAAACGGCTGTGGCGCGTGTATTGCCACTTGCGGATGAATTGGCCCCGACGGACGAAGAAACGGTTCCCCGTTCGGCTGCGTCAGCCCCTGGAGGTCATCCCGGAACCGAACGTGGTCTGGGCCATGGATTTCATGAGTGATACCCTCTACGGAGGCCGACGGTTTCGGACTCTCAATATACTGGATGAAGGCGTGCGGGAGGCCTTGGCGATCGAGATTGATACGTCGCTCCCGGCGGAGCGGGTTATTCGTGTTCTGGAGCAAGTGGTCGCGTGGCGCGGCCAGCCCAAGGCGCTTCGGCTCGACAACGGTCCGGAATTCATCGCCGAACGATTTATGGCGTGGTGTGCCGAACGGACCATTGAGCTGCGCCATATTCAGCCGGGGAAACCCGATCAGAATGCCTTGATCGAGCGCTATAATCGGACCTATCGCACCGAAGTGCTCAGTGCCTATGTGTTTGAGTCGTTGGCGCAGGTGCGAGAGATCACCTCAGCATGGTTGCAGAGTTATAACGAAGAGCGGCCCCATGAGGCGTTAGCGGGCCTGCCGCCCGCCACGTACCGGGCCGACCTTGAAGCCAGAAGTTCTCCTCTGGAAGTGTCTCCTTGACGGGGGAGCTTACGGCTCTCCGCGCGATTGAGTGCATCCTTTCTCGTAGCCAGTCGATCCATGTTGTCGTAGGTGTAGATGGTGGCTTGCCCTTTGGCATCTTGTACTGAAAGAAGATTGCCGTTCGGGTCGTAGGTAAAGGTGGTGGGTGGTTCGGTGGCGATCGGCCCTTGCACACGCCAGGATGGTGAAACCGGTCGCCCGCATCGTTCTCACATCACTCGGACCCTCAACGTACCGCACTGAGTACGCTTCCGGCCCTTGTTTGCTGCGGCCTTGCTGAACAACCGGTTTGGCCACCCTAGGGATATGGTACGAACAGACTAGAGACCCGAATGGCGTCTTGGTATGCGCTTTCCAAGAAAAGCACCCACAATACCAGGGATAGATAGGATGGCATATACAATCATTTCCAAACCAAGCATCTGGTGGCTGCCAAGAAAAACTGCTTCCACAACATCGACCAACAAAACTAGCAGCATGGTAGCCGCACCATTTGATAGCCAGTGTTTAGGATCCAATAATCCGGCAATCACTCCAACACCAACTAGAAGAGGTAGGAGCAGGCCGAATCGGAAGAGACTTATATCGGCTGGGTCTGCAGTTTCACCATAGAAATGGGGAATAGCGAATGACGGCACTTTCCAGGAAATGTAGCCAAGCACAGCGACCAAGACAAATGTTCCCAACTCTCTAAAGCTATTCATTTTCCTTCCAGACTGCGCCCATTGATTGGGCCGTGACCCGTCCGGGGCTTCGTCGAAATACCAGGCCTTGATCGGAGCGCTTACGAGGCGGGAAGATGAAGAAGTTGGCACTGATGGCCTGCATGCGGAAATTACTGACGAGTCTCAATGCGATGGTGAAGAGTGGGACGCAATGGCGGGTAACGGTCAGTTAGTCGGCTTGATTTTCAAGACAGTTGCTGACGCCATTTTGGACACTGCCTCATTTCGGCTGGCTGAGTGAACACATCGACTGGGCAGCTTCCTCAATTGCCCTCATGACCTCAAGCACGCCATTAATTTCATACCCAGGAAATGGCACGAAATATTTGAAACACTGAACTTTCTCCTTACCTTCTAGACGTTCAA
>JANYAJ010000194.1 GCA_025361385.1 Nitrospira sp. | reverse complement strand
CGCCGAGGCCCAAACCCATTTCCGTCAAGATTTCCTTAATTTCATTGAGTGACTTCTTGCCGAAGTTCTTCGTGCGCAACATCTCCCCTTCGCTCTTCTGAACTAAATCGGCGATGGTCTTGATGTTCGCGTTCTTCAAGCAATTCGCAGCACGAACCGACAACTCCAGCTCGTTCACACTGCGGAAGAGATGCTTATTCACTTCACGTTGAGCCTCATCGCTCCCTAAATCAGCGCGCCCTTCGACTCGCTCATCGGGATTGATAAAGATATCGACGTGATCTCGCATGATGCCAGCCGCCGTGGACAATGCATCACGAGGAGAGATCGTTCCATCCGTCCAGATTTCCAAGGTCAGCTTATCATAATCGGTCATGCGACCGACACGGGCATTTTCCACATGAAAGTTCACGCGTTTGATGGGCGAAAATACGGAATCGATGGCGATTACCCCAATAGGCAATCCCTCTTCCTTGTTTCGTTCAGCTGGCACGTAGCCACGGCCATGCTTGACCGTCATTTCCATGTCGAACAAAGCATCCTTGTCCAATGTCGCGATATGCAGATTCGGGGTCAAGATCGTCACGTCTGCATCATGGATAATATCTGACCCCTTCGCTTCACCGGGGCCCTTCTTCTTGAGACGCAATGTCTTAGGCTTATCGGTATGAACCGCAAGTCGCAACCCTTTGACATTCAGAATAATAGAGGTCACATCCTCCGTAATACCCGGGATCGTGGAGAACTCGTGCAACACCCCTTCGATCTTTACAGTGGTCACAGCCGCACCAGTCAGCGACGATAACAACACACGCCGCAAGGCATTACCAACTGTCGTGCCAAACCCGCGCTCATAGGCTTCAGTCGTAAACCTGCCGAACGTTTGGGTCTGTATATCCTTGTCGACTTCCACCCGCATCGGGATTTGAAAGTCCTTCATTGCTTTAATCATGACTCCCCCTTCATCTCATCGAGTAGACAGCCACTGAACGGCACCAGCGCACCGCAGAGAGCTAACCCCCGTCCACAAATCCGCACCTACCTGGAATACAACTCCACCACCATCTGTTCGTTGACCGGCAGTGTAATCTGATCCTTAGACGGCAACGCACGGACCACACCTTTAAACGCCGTTTTGTCCAGCTCTAACCACTCTGGAATGCCTCGGCCATCTACCGCCTCTAAGGCAGCTTGGATCGAGATCAATGTGCGGCTTCGCTCACGAATGCTGATGATATCGCCAGCCTTTACCTGAGCGCCTGGCACATTGATTTTCCGGCCATTCATGGTCAAATGCCCGTGGCTCACGAGCTGTCTGGCTTCTTTTCTCGAAGCGCCAAACCCTAATCGATAGGCCACATTGTCCAAGCGACATTCCAACAATCGCAAGAGCACTTCGCCGGTAATGCCAGTTTGACGCTCCGCCTTCTCAAAGACACCGCGGAATTGGCACTCCATCAGGCCATAAATTCTGCGCAACTTCTGTTTTTCTCTGAGCTGGGTGCTGTACTCTGAATTCCTCGGACGCTTTTGCCCATGTTGTCCTGGAGGATAGGCGCGACGCTCGATGGCGCATTTTTCCGTCATACAGCGTGAGCCTTTCAGAAACAACTTCTCACCCTCTCGACGACACAACCGACAGACGGGACCGCGATACTTTGCCACTGCTCTACCTCCGGTTACCGGACATCACCACGTGGGTGCGCCCAACAATTCTCGTGTATTCGACTCTCCCGACATCCCTCGCTAGACGCGCCGCCGCTTAGGAGGACGGCAGCCGTTGTGAGGAATCGGGGTCACATCACGAATCATATTGATCCGCATTCCAGCCGCTTGAATGGACCGAATCGCCGATTCACGACCTGATCCAGGCCCATTCACATAGACGTCCACTTGTCGCATTCCGCACTCCATCGCCTTACGCGCAGCAGCCTCGCCAGCACGCTGAGCCGCAAAGGGCGTGCTCTTGCGCGATCCCTTGAAGCCTTGGTTTCCTGAGCTGGCCCACACGATAGTGTTTCCGCTCATGTCGGTGATGGTGACGATCGTATTATTGAACGAGGCCTGGACATGGGCCACTCCGCTCGTCACGATCCGCCGCTCTTTCTTCTTCCCTTTTTTGACGCTCATACAGGCTCCCTACTCAGGTAACGGTCACGCGCTACGCCTAACGCGTAGGCGGTTTCGGTTTGCTTCCCACACCGGAGCGACGGCCTTTTCTCGTCCGCGCATTCGTCTTGGTCCGCTGGCCACGAACCGGCAACCCTTTGCGATGGCGCAGACCCCGGTATGTACCGCTATCAATCAATCGTTTGATGTTCATCGAGAAGGTTTTCCTCAAGTCGCCTTCGACTTGATAACTCTCCTGAATGATTTCACGAATCTTGACGATATGCTCTTCGCTCAGATCCTTAACCCTAATCGATCCATCGATCCCCGCCTTACCAAGGATGTCGACTGCGGCCGCCCGCCCGATGCCATAGACATAGGTCAGGCCGATGTCCGCCCGCTTGTCTTTTGGTAAATCTACTCCGGCAATACGTGCCATACGTCCCCCTTACGATTACTGCTTTCCACTCTTCGTCGCTGAGCACCTGACCAAGCTCTGTTGCGCGCGCCCTGCGAAAGCCCTAACGGCCCACGCGACGCGAGCAGGAGACCGGTTCAGTCCTCCTGCGGCGCTCCTTACCCTTGTCGCTGCTTGTGACGTGGATTCTCACAGAGAATTCTCACCACGCCCTTGCGTCGAACCACCTTACATTTGGCACAAATAGGCTTGACGGATGATTTCACTTTCATGTCTGTTACACGCTCCTACTTAAACCGATAGGTGATGCGCCCGCGCGTCA
>JANYAJ010000178.1 GCA_025361385.1 Nitrospira sp. | reverse complement strand
GGCGGAACTTCAACGGTCAAGCCCTCGCCGTTGGCGGCTGGCGCCACAAAACCTTCGTCAGCCTTCGCGAAGCCCTTGGATGGAAGTTCTTCACCCTGCGGCGGCTCGAATTTAAATTCCTTGCCATCCGCTCCCTTGAGCGTCTGATTGACAGGATCGAAGGTCAAATCTCCCGAGATGGCATAGGCGGTCACAATTTCCGGGCTTGCAAGGAATGATAGGGTTTCACTGATGCCGTCGTTGCGGCCGGGGAAATTGCGGTTGAAGGAACTGACGATCGAATCCGCTTTCCCCTTCACGCCATCGGCCCGCTTCCACTGCCCGATGCAGGGGCCACAGGAGTTCGACAGCACCGTGCCGCCCAATTTTTCAAATGTGTCCAGAAACCCGTCGCGCTTCATCGTATGGTAAATGCGCTCGGAGCCAGGCGAGACAAGAAACGAGGTTTTCGCTTTGAGCCCGGCCTTCAGCCCCTGCTGAGCGATGTGAGCCGAACGGCTGATGTCTTCATAGGAGGAATTGGTGCAGCTGCTGATGAGGGCCGCCTTGAGTTCGACCGGATAGCCCTTCTCTTTGGCTTCAGCCGCCATCTTCGAAATGGGTCTGGCGAGATCCGGCGTATGGGGTCCGACGACATGGGGTTCGAGCGTCGACAGATCGACTTCCACAATCTCGTCATAATATTTCTCAGGCGTCTGATAGACCTCTGGATCCGCCACCAACAAGGCCTTGTTCGCGATGGCAAGATTGGCCAACCCTGCCCGGTCAGTGATGTTCAGATAGGCGACCATCTTCTGGTCGAAGGGGAACACCGAAGTCGTCGCGCCCAACTCCGCGCCCATGTTGCAAATCGTGCCCTTGCCGGTTGCACTGATGGTCTCGGCTCCGGGGCCGAAGTACTCGACGATCTTGTTCGTTCCACCCTTCACGGTGAGCAAGCCGCAGAGATATAGAATGACGTCCTTGGCCGAGGTCCAGCCGCTCAACTTGCCGGTCAGACGGATACCGATCAGTTTCGGATGGAGGACTTCCCATGGCAAACCGGCCATGACTTCACCCGCGTCCGCGCCACCGACACCGATGGCTAAGCCGCCAAGCCCACCGCCGTTAGGGGTATGTGAATCGGTACCGATGATCAAGCTGCCAGGGAACGCATAGTTCTCCAGCACGACTTGGTGAATGATCCCGGCGCCAGGCTTCCAGAAGCCGATGCCGTACTTCTTCGCCGCCGAGGCGAGGAAATTATAGACTTCCTTGTTCTCGTCCACCGCACGAAGCAGATCCTTCTCGGAACCCATTTCGGCACGGATCAAGTGATCGCAATGGATGGTGCTCGGTACAGCCGCTTGCTTCTTGTTGGCCTGCATGAACTGCAACATGGCCATCTGGGCCGTCGCGTCCTGCATCGCCACACGATCGGGGCGCAAGGACAACATCGCCTTGCCACGCTCCCACGTCTGGGTGTCGAAATTGTCGGCATGTGAAACGAGAATCTTCTCCGCCAGCGTCAAACCACGCCCGAACTTCTTCCGGGCTTTGGCAAACACGTCGGGCATCTTCGTATAGAGATTTTTAGCCAGATCGATCGACATGATTCTTCTCCTTGAAAGCTCTAATCCGTCAGCTTTCAGCAGTCAGCATTAGCTGAGCACTGATGGCTGATAGCTATTTTAGCGGTGGCACTTCGCGGCGCTTGGGAGCCGCGTAATTCACCAAATAATCGAACAGCCTGATCAAGCGGCTGTCCTGACGCTTTTGATCCACCCAATGACCGATCAACCCGATCGTGCGCGAGAGGATGAAGAAACCGTTCAAACTGTCGACCGGGAAACCGATATCGACAAGCACCGCCGCCATCGTGCCGTCCACGTTCAGGATCAAATTGTCTTTCTTCACCGAAGTAATCTTTTCCACTTCGAGCGCAAAATCGAGGCACGGCGTCTTCATGTTCAAACTCTTGACGTATCCGACCAGCTCCTTCACTCGCTTGTCAGGATTGCGCAGGCTCTTCACGCGATGGCCGATCCCCGGCACAGGGCCATGGTTCTTCTTCATATAGACCAGGAACTCATCCACCGTCATTTTGTTGTCGACCGCATGTTTGAAGAAGCGTCCGGCATCGGTCACGGCGCCGCCGAAGCGGGGGCCGATCATGATCAAGCCTGCCGCCACCGACTGGGACAGTCCGATCCCGGCGCAGGCCGCGATGATCGTTCCCAGCGCCCCGCTGACGCAGGGGCCATGGTCGGCGGAGAGCATCATGATGCGCTTGATGATTTCAGCTTCTTGCTTGGAGATCAGCCGCTTGTCCCACAGCAGACCCACGACATGGGGAATTTCGTAGCCTTTGTTGATGAGTTCAGAAGCCG
>JANYAJ010000144.1 GCA_025361385.1 Nitrospira sp. | reverse complement strand
GGATTCTGCCGACCATACGATGTCCGATTCGAGCAGTTCCATTTCAACCTCAGTCGGCGGGGCGAGGGCAAAGATGGCGGGGGCCTCTGTCGAGATGGTGGCAGACCCAACGGCGCGCGTGATGACGATGATTCGATGCACACGGCCGACCGTCAATAGATAGATCTGTGCGTAGTGCAACAGCTGGTGAACGAGCATCGTGATCTGTGTGCGATCACCGGCGAGGGGAGGAAGGTGCGAGGAGAGCTGCCGTATGATACCTGCACCAGCCACGATCGAGGGAGTGGTGGACGCGAGCGCATCGTCAAGGACGTCATTGATCGTATGTCCTAATCCGACGGCTTCTCGCTGGTGGAGGGCCTGCACCAGCTGTGCTCCGAGTTTCGTGGCTTCTGCGGCGTGACTGACGAGTCTTTCGGCTTGGTCGTCCAGACGTGCGCCGCGAATGGTGTTAAGGAGTCGCTGGGAGTCTGTCAACAGTGAGGCCAGTGGCCCGTCCAGTTGTTGGGACAACAGTGTGGCTTGCTGGGCGAGCGCAAGCAGTTCATCTGTACGCCGAAGTTCTTCGCGAAGTTGATGGATCGTATTGTCTTGTTGTTTGGGTTGGGACAGGTCTCGGATCAGTCCCACTGTGCCGAGAAATCGGCGAAGGGGGTCGTAAAGCCCTCTGGCGTTGACTTCCGCTGTGAGGGTCAGCGGCCTGTTGTCCTGGGTGGTTTTCCCTCGAAAGATCAACTCGGCATGGCTGGTGCCTCGCGCTCCGGAGCGACGTTCGTTGAGGCGATAGCGAGCCACCGACTCCTGGCCTGGAGGCACGAGGGTGGTATAGGGCAATCCGATGAGTTCATCGGGAGAGTAGCCCAAGAGCGCGACGATGCCAGGACTGACTGTCACAAAACAGCCGCTGGCATCCAGTTCATAGACGATGTCGCTGAGTGACTCGATGAGCCGACGATAGCGTTCCTGTACGTGGTCCAACGCTACTTGTATGTCGCCTTTCTCGATGGCTTCTTTGGCACAGAAGAGGAGTTCTGTGAGAAATGCTGGAGAGGTCTTCGCGAGAAAAAAGTCAACGTCGGCCTGGAGCGCTTGAATCGCCGCGGTCGAATCGGTGCGGTCGCTCAGTAAAATAATGGCTGTGTACGGTGCGCGGCGTTTCATGTCTCCGGGCAGGGAGGCGCGCTCCCAGGTGAGGCATTGTTCGTCGATGAGGATGAGCGTCCATTCGTGCGATGACGCCCAGGTACGGGCTTCTTCGGCGGAATACGCGACGTCCACGCGGCAGCCAGGAAAGAATCCGCGTAAACTGATGGTGACGAGTTTAATGGATTCAGCATGTTCGCTGACCATTAAGATGGTGATCGGATCGCTCTGCGGCATCAAGCTATCCCTATGCGTCTGAGGAACTCGAACAAGTCCAGCCCCAGTGCGATATCACCACGCGTGCTCATCTCGTGAGTCTGAGACAAACCTGCCCTTACGTTCCGTACGGCAATGCATTCCGGGCACACCTCTGGGAGTGACGATGTGAATAACATAGGCGGAGGTGCGAAACCCAGTCTCCATGCGATGAAATGGGCTGTTTCTTTGGTAGGGGGGTGCCTCATGGCCTTCTGAGGCGAACAAAATTGAACGGAATTCGAGGGGAGTCGGTGTGGGGTGGCGGAAGAGAACGTCTCGGTACCCGCCACACCATTGGTGGGCGGGTACCGGGGTCTGAGGTGCCGTTATTTGGTGAGGAAAGCTTGGCCTGTCGCGGGACAGGCGCCAGGGGTCATGTAGAGCAAATAGTTTCCCATCCCATGTTGAGCGTTTTCTTTCTGCAAGGGATGGTGATGGACCATGATCATTTCATAGTCATCAGCCTTCGTGACGGGAAACCCCTGAGGATCGTTATAGACTTGATGCGGTTGAAACTCGAGAAACGTTCCGTCCTGGGTGACGTCGGGAACCGTCCGCAGCAGGGTCTGTTTCTTCGTGATGTTGTCCAGTCCGATCATGAGGAGTTCGTCATGTCCATGCGGGTAGGCGAATTTGACACAACCATCCATCCTGAACTTGAGCGGCGCCTTGTGGACTTGGACCCCGGTCGTAATCTCAATCCCTTCATCCGTCTGGTCCGGACCTCGCTGGGAGAATTTGCTGAAACACACAATATTGACACCCACCTGGTACACGTCCATTTCCTTGATGGGGGCGCCTTCGGGCGCTATATACATGGTGAAGCTGGCCATCACATCCTTGGTGACCGGCGCTCCATGATAAAAGGCGACAATCGACATGAGGTGATCGTCTTTGGCGAGCTTGACTCCGTAGCCGTCAGGAAAACGCG
>JANYAJ010000133.1 GCA_025361385.1 Nitrospira sp. | reverse complement strand
CACAGTCGAAATTGCCGGCGGAGGCGGTCACTCTGGTCCCCATTCTCAAACGCTACGGCTACATCCTGCTGGCGAAACAACCGATGGTGACCATTCCAGAAGGTGCAACCCCACCACCACCGCCTACCGTGTTCGGCCACTGACAAGATAGCCACGCGAGACAAGCGGGACGAAGTGGAAATCCTACCTGTTCACGTCGCGCTTTTCGCGCACATCCTGCGCGTCGCACCTACATCGGCACGATACCTTTCAAGACATAACTCGCCACCAGCGCCAACAGCATGGCTACAATGAACAGTCCCTCCGCCAAGACCGCCCTCACCTCCACATGACCCTCCACGGGCTCGACCTGACCCTGAAGACCGTCCAACCAATGAGCAGTTGAGACGAGCAGCACAGCGGTCGTCACAAATAACGAGCCGGTCGTCATCCCTACGCCCAATCCCACGAGGCTACGAGTCAGTGATCCTGACAGCCAGGCCGGACGCCATGCCGACTGCACCGCCCACACAACATGCCCCACGAGTCCCGCCAGGGTGAGCAAGAGGCCACCCCATAACAACTGCTGATAGGGCCAGGCCTCCGCCGGGAGCTGCACGATCGTCCACACGAACGCGAGGGTCACCACAAAATACGGCGTCATTCGACAGAGAGCGAGTCCAGCCGCAGCGCGCCATTCTCGCCAAGGATGGACGGCTATCACTCCCATCACACAACCGAGGGCCGCACCTCCGACTACATCGGTCAAATAGTGCGACCCGCGAAAAATCCGGCTGGCGGCAATCGCCACGGCGACAACGAGAATGGGCCATCTCGCTCGCGGGAACTTCGCGGCCAATACCGTGGCGACCGCGATTGCTGCTGCCGCATGGCCAGACGGAAACGAGTCCCATCCGCTCCCGCCGGCTGGAGAGAATTCGAGGTTACCGGCATGCATGAACTTAGGACGAGGGCGGCCAATGACATGTTTCACAATATTCGCGACCACTGCCACGAGACCATGTGCGATGAGGCTTTGCCGGCCGGCATCTTTCCACTGCGGGCGTTTTAATCCGTACCCGACCGCCAGCAACAGGAGGCTCAGGAACACCAGCGACTCCCCCTTGCCGAGGCGGTCACCGAGATCGCTGAACTGAGCCAGCCAGGGATTGGGGACAGAGCCGACCGGAGGATAGAGGGAACGAACGAACCGAGTCAGCGGCACATCCCAGTCAAACAGCCCTACGAAAACAAGAATGAGCGCAACGAAAGAGCAGACAAGAGGCACGAGGCGACGGAACTGCCCAGAGACGTGATGCGTGATGGGTGATGCGTGATGGGTGATCGAGGCAGAATCGCGGCCCTGGCGTATGGGATCACTCATCACTGATCACCATTCACCCATCACAGCCTTCTTTACGGCACCCAGTCGGCGAGAAAGACATTAAACTCACCAGGAGCCTTGGTCCCGCGGTCGGAGACCCACACCAGACTGGTGCCATCGGGAGAGAACATGGGGAAACTGTTGAACTGCCCATCGAAGGTGAGCCGTTCAAGGCCTTGGCCATCCTCGCCGATCGCGTAGAGATGAAAGCTGGGTCGGCCTCCTTCGCCTTTGGTCTCCACATTCGAAGAGAAAATGATCCTCTGGCCATCGTGAAAATAGAAGGGCGAGAAATTCGAGGCACCGTTCGACGTGACCTGGCGCTTGCCACTGCCATCCGCATTCATCACATAGAGTTCAAGTTGTCCCGGCTCCACCAACTTCTGCTTGAGCAAATCCTGGTACTTCTCAATCTCCGCCTGATCGGTGGGATGCGAGGCCCGATACACAATGCGCTTGCTATCCGGCGAAAAAAACGCCCCTCCGTCGTAGCCGATCTCGTTCGTCAGCCGCCGAACCCTGGAACCATCGAGGTTCATGGCATAGATATCCAAATCCCCGTCTTTCACAGACGTCCAAATGATCGTCTTCCCGTCCGGCGACACCGTGGCCTCCGCATCGTAGCCGGATGAAGAGGTCAACCGCTGCATTTCCTGACCATCAATACGCACAGCGTACAGATCGTAATCATCCAACGCCCAGCGGTAAGCCCCTTCCCGCTTCGGCTTCGGCGGACAGTTCGGCCCCGTAGCATAGGTCGATGAATAGAGCACCCGGCGATCGCCGGGGAAAAAATAGCCGCATGTGGTGGCGCCCGTGCCGGTACTCACCAAACGAACCGTATTACTTTCTAAGTCCATCACGTACATTTGATAACAATCCAGCCCGGCGTCGGCCGGCTTGAGCATGGCCGCGTAGGTATCCTTCATCCAATTGTTGGTCGATTGGAAGATCAATTTATTCCCGCTGAAGGAAAAATAGGCTTCGGCATTCTGCCGGCCCACCGTCAGCTGGCGAATATTCTTCAGATGCCGCTCAGACTGGTGAGCCGGAACCACCCGAGCCTTCGAGGCAAGACCCTCTGCCTGTCCCTGCTGCTCGCCCAGCAACAGACAGACGAGACCGATCATGCAGCACTTACTGAATGAGATTGCTGGCATCGAAACGCACCTCCGTACGATTGCTGGCGATGGGCCATTCGCCACGAATGACGACCGCGCCATCGTTGAACAACACGAAATTATTCCATCCGTAAAAAAAGAGCAGCCGCGCCACCTTCGCTACAGCCTGAGGAGTGGCCGCATACAGCACCGTCACGACGCTGCCAGGGCGGTCGACTCGATGGCAACTGGCCAACAGGGCCAGCCCAGGCCCTTCGTGCGCCCGTCCCATCACCGTGACGCTCTTGTCGTTTAGAATCGCGCGCTCACCGCAATGCTTGGCGAGGATCGATTGAATCTCTACGCGGGATTCCGGGCCGCCCAATACTAACACCGAACCTTCCTGAGGCAACAGCCCGTCCTGCGCCATCGGGGCCATCACCGTTCGCTCACCAATCGGTTTCTGCTGCTCTTGCGCTTCAATGCGCGCGACCACGTCGCGAAACGGAGAGGGATGCCCCAGCTCATCTGTAAAGGCCATCACTACCGACCGCCGCCAATCGGTGACATAGTGATTGAGCCCCGGTGGCAACGATTGCCTGTCGATCCGTCGAAAGGTCATAAACTCGGGATCGAGATCAATCGAGATCGGTCGAGCGGGCAGGGTCATGAAAATCGTCTCGCGCAGTCCATGCAGCGGCACGGTCAGCACCTGCTCACGGTCGCCCTCCATACGAAGCAACAACTGAAGGGGGAGGCGAAAAGGCTTGCCCGATTGAACGATCGTAGCCTCAAGCTGAAAGGCCTGTCCGTTCTTCCCCGCAACAGGACTGGCAACGGCCTCCGACAACGACAGCATGGGCGCCCCATCCTGTTCCACCCATTGCGAGAAAAACCATCGGAGATCCTGGTGGCTCTCTTCGCCAAAGATCCGTTCAAGATCGCGCCACTCCGCATGCCTGCCACGATACTGCCTCACCAGGCTCTTCAGAGCTCGCCAGAACGTCTCGTCTCCTACCTCCTGGCGCAGGAGGTAAAACAGCATGGCGGCTTTTTGATACCCGATGGCATTGTCATGCTCATCCAGCTTGTGCGTGAATTGCGCAACCGGATAGTCCCGCTCCGGTGGAACATGAAGGTTGTAACCCTGCACCATCAGACGGCGTTGATCCCGTGCCTGCGCTGGGTCCCCCATCAATTCGTGCCAGTAATAATTAGCCAGATAGGTCGTCAGACCTTCCACCCAATTTCCGCGATCGACGCGATTGAAGACATCGTTACCGATCCACGAATGCACGATCTCGTGGCCGAGTGCATAGGGCTGCACATAATGCCTCTTGATGACGCCGCTCCCCAACAGGGTGAACGAGGGCATCCCGAGCCCACTCGCAAAGAAATTCTCCACCACGGCGAACTTCTCAAAGGGATAGGGACCCAGTAGCGGGATGTAGGCGTCAAGATAACGTGCGGTGGCATCGAGATATTCCTCGGCCAAATGCGCATCGTCGGGAAAGAGGTAGGTCGAGAGCTGAATCCTCTGACCAGTCTTGGCTGTCCAGTCTCGAAACGTGGTGACGAATCTGTTCGCCACGAGCGTGAGCGCTTCGCTCGGCTGCGTCACGGTCCACTCCGTCATCACCATTTCAGCATGACGGCAGGTTCCGGCAGGACAGGCACGCGCTGCACCGGCCTTCCCCTGGGTCACGACGGTCCATCCCGTTGGCACGGCGCTCAGCACCCTATAGGTGCTGAGCGATTCCGAAACATCCGGATACCAGTGGCTTTCGCTGCTCAGATACACGCCTTCCGGCCCGATATGTCCGGCCGTCTCACTAGGCGTCACAAAGCGAAGATGGCGCGGATCTCGCGGCAGGTCATTGACGACCCCATGGTAGTGAATGTCCAGCGTCACCAAGCCTGCTGCTACGATCTGCCTGGGAATGATCACATGTTGCGCCGACTCCGGCGTGGAACCATGTTCGACTTCATATGGCACATCATCACTCAAGACCTCCGTCTCTGACAATCTGTGCACGAGGGCCACGCGATCGATCTGAAGCGTAGAGGCGAGCGAGACACGAATCGACGTCTGCGACTGCGCCACCTCAAGGGTCAGCCGGTCTGTTGCGATAAGGGCATGTTGTTCGGGGATGATCTGTACGAACAGATCGTGATGCATCATGATCTGTCGTGGTGAGGCAGGCTCGGCTGCGCAGGCTATACCCAGCGCCCCTTCGCTGAAGAGCGCGAAAAGAATGAGAGGGAGAAAGGAGACGATCCTGCTTCCGATTGGCATCGGAAGGGTTTTAGCATTCGCGACAGACGAGCACAAGCTGGATAGACGTCAGTAATTGCTCCAGGTCGATCGGTTTTCCGATGACTTCTTGCGGTCCCATGGCCCAGGCTTCGTCGAGACGGTCTTCGTCGTGACTCCCGGTGATGATGATCACCCCTCCGGCATATTCGCGTTGGCGAAGTTGCCGAAGCACCTCAGCACCATCCATACCGGGCATGATCAGATCGAGCAGAATCAGATCGGGCGGCGCTTGCTCCACCATTGAGAGGGCCTCAGCGCCATCTTTCACACCCAGTGCGCGATAGCCGCGGAGGCTCAGGAACTGAACGAGGAGGTCGCGGACCAACGGCTCGTCATCGACGACAAGAATCGTTTCCCCGGTATCAGCCACCGCGGCACTGTCCGCCGCCCCAGGCAGCCCGGATACGGATCGAGCGGGAAGCTGCACCACCCGGTTGACGCACTCGACCAGCACATCAAGCGATAGGCCCTTGCGGATAAAGTCGGTGACGCGCAACCCCCGAGCTTGATTCTCCTGCTCCTCGGTCGCCCCGCCTCCCAAGATGATCACCGGCGCATGGGGATCATAGGCGCGGATTTCTTTGAGGACGGTCAGCCCATCCATTTCCGGCATGCGAAGATCAAGAATGGTGACTCGCGGAGCATGTTGGCGAAAGATCGTCAGGCCTTCGATCCCGCTCGTCGCCGTCAACACCTGATACCCATGTCGGGTGAAGACAGACTGGATTAGCTCACAGTTCATACGATCGTCATCGATCACTAAAATCTTGATCATATCTCAGCCTTATCGAGAACAATGTGTAGCGCGGCACGTTGGGATCACCGGCAAATGTACCCTACCACGGGCGATGCCGACTGAGAAGAAAATGCCGCGATTTCACAGGGGTTACGCTGATGATGACGGCGGCGCTGTCCCGATGAGCGCATCCACAAAGGCGTCGCTCTTGAAATCCTGCAGGTCCTCGACCGACTCCCCGACTCCGATCAGCCTCACGGGCAATTTGAGCTCCTCGGCAATCGCGACCACGATCCCTCCACGAGCGGTGCCGTCGAGCTTTGTCAGAACCAAGCCGGTCACGCCGACAGTCTGATGAAATTGACGGGCTTGGGACAGCGCGTTCTGCCCGACCGTGGCATCCAGTACGAGGAGCACTTCGTGCGGCGCACCGGGACATTCTTGCGCGATGACGCGGGTGATCTTGCGGAGTTCATCCATGAGATTCGATTTCGTGTGCAGCCGGCCGGCCGTGTCGATCAGGACCACGTCCACCTTCCGAGCTTTCGCGGCAGCAATCCCATCGAACGCAACCGCGGCGGGATCGGCTCCATGGCGGTGACGAATCACGTCGACCCCGACCCGGTCAGCCCAAACTTGCAGCTGATCGATCGCCGCCGCGCGAAAGGTATCGGCGGCCACCAACAACGGCACCTTCCCGGCCTGCACAAGCCGTTGCGCGATTTTCGCAATCGTCGTCGTCTTACCCACACCGTTCACCCCTACGGCCAGGATGACGAAGGGCTTGGGGCCTTTCGCAAGTAGGGACTCCAACGACAGCCCTTGCACCGGCGTCAGCACCTCGAGCAACGTGTCTCGCAACATCTTCTGCACCTGCGCTGCTTGCGAGGCGTCGGTCCCTTGGAGCTGCTTTTTCAGGCGCTCCATGACGCGATCCACGACGCGGACACCGAGATCGGAGGCAATGAGCGATTCTTCGAATTCCTCCAAGAGGGCAGGATCCGCCGCACGACCCAGCAACCGATCCAAAGACCCGCGAAGGACATCGCGTGTTTTGGTCAGCCCGTCACTTAGTCGCTGCAGCCATCCCATAGATTTATCCGTGCTGCGTTCGATTCACCGCAGGATGCTCACCATCGAAGGCCCGTGTGCCTACAGAGTTTTCCCGCGACCTACTAGCTTAGGCACGCAGGCGAGCGACCGCAGAATCATCCGTTCCCGACGCTGCATCCGACGCGCTTCTTTCTCACTTCGCTCATGATCGTAGCCGCAGAGATGCAGGATCCCATGGACCAGGAGGACCGTCAGCTCTTCATCCAGCGATCGCTGGCCCTCTTTCGCTTGACGGACTGCCGTCGGCACGGCAATCACCACGTCGCCCAGCAAACTCGAAGAGGAATGGGGCGCTTCCCGCATAGCAAAGGCCAGCACGTCGGTCGTGCGATCCTTCCCTCGATACTGGCGATTGAGACTCCTCATCCGCCGGTCGCCCACGAATAGAATGCCAAGCTCCGCCGATGCTTCGCCGACATCGGACAGAATCGCCCGTGCCTGTCGATCCAGGCGTGCCTGATCGAACGTGACACGTCGAACCTGAATCTGCATATGAACCGGCATAGTACCTAACTCAGGGATTCAAACTGAAGGCTATACATTATCTTGCAAGGCACGAACCAATAGCAGGCTGAAGACTAAAAGTCTTCAGCCTATCGACCTGAGTCCATACCATTCAGCCAACTCACAGGCCCAAAGCTTTGTGTGATTACACACGACTTCCCCCCTAAAGGCCTTCCGTCTATCCACCGGAGTTCTTTCAAGAAGTTAATGCGACTGGCCCCACGAGTCCGTGAGTGATGAGCCCGGGGTGGCAGGCTTCGGCGGCTTTTGATGCGGCGCTGGCGATGGTCGACGTCCCGTTGTGCCCGATGAAGAACCGGAAGGCTGAATGGTCTGCTGGTGATGATCGTAGGCTTTGATAATGTCCTGCACCAACTTGTGGCGGACCACGTCACGCTCGTCGAAGTAGACGAATTGAATACCCTCGACGTCGCGCAAAATCTCCCGCACCTCGATCAGGCCGGAGACCCGTTCAGGCGGCAGATCCACCTGAGTGATATCACCGGTCACGACCACCTTGGAATGGAACCCTAGCCGCGTGAGGAACATCTTCATTTGCTCCGCCGTGGCATTCTGCGCTTCGTCGAGAATGACGAACGAATCATTCAACGTACGGCCTCGCATAAAACCAAGCGGCGCAATTTCAATGTCACCTCGTTCGATCGCACGCGTCGCCCGCTCCATATCCATCATGTCGAACAGAGCATCGTACAGAGGACGGAGATAGGGATTCACCTTGGCATACATATCGCCGGGTAAAAAGCCGATCTTCTCGCCCGCCTCAACAGCCGGCCGCGCCAGAATGATCCGGCTGACTTCTTTTTTCATCAAGGCGCTCACCGCCATCGCCATCGCCAAATAGGTCTTGCCTGTTCCGGCTGGGCCGATGCCAATCACGATATCGTGTGTTTCAATAGCTTCGATGTAGGCTTTTTGCGTTGGCGTTTTCGGCGCGACAAATCGTTTCTTCGTGACGATGGTGGCCGCGCTGGAAAGGAGTTCTTTGATCGGAGTCTCGGGACTCTGCCGAAGCGCACTCAAGGCATGGGTGATATCCTCAGGCTGGAGAACCATCCCATCGTTGGCAAGAGTCGCGAGTTCTGTCAGGACGCGTTCCGCGTAACGTGTGGCGTCTGGGGTGCCGTCGAGGGTGAGTTCCTCGCCTCGTGCCGAAAGGCGCACGCCGAGATCTTCTTCAATCAGCTTGAGGTGCCGGTCGTGGTGACCGAATAGTACGGCGGTATTGGTGCCTTCTCGTAGTTTTAGTTTACGCACAAACGCTCAGGCGTTCTCCTTCCCTACAGCAATCGTGCGTTGATTCTAGCAAACTAAGGAAAGGTGTGACAAGCAGAAGGTCGAATCAGGGCTTGGCGGCCACGGAACTACCGAGCGTCACGTCGAATTCCTGTGAAGCCCATCCTTGATGATCATCCTTGGCCAATACCTTTACCCGATAGACTCCTGCCGAGCCAGCTGGAGCATCCCATTGAATTCGCCCTGACTTTTCATCGATGGTCATGCCGGGAGGAGCCGACTCGAGCGCGAAGGTAACGGGGTCATTTTCTGAGTCCACCGCCGAAGCGACATAACTGAATTGCCCCTGTGTCGCACTGCCTTGAGCGGATGAGGTGAATTTGGGAGGGCTATTAGCCAGAGTCAGCAGCTCCGACAGCTGTTCCTTACCATGGCTCTCACGGTCGTGAGGGGTTGCAGAAACGGCAATGACGTCACCACGCGAAAACCCGGCTGTGTCGAGCGTTGACTGTTCGCCCTCTGCAACCAATCGGTTATTGTGGGACCACCGATAGGTATATCGAACATCGTCTCCATCCATATCGCTTCCATCCACTGTCGCGACTAACCGGTCTCCAACCTTGGCGCCGTTTGGCTGCAATGTCACGGCGCGAAGGGCCGGCGGCGTGTTGCCGACAATGGCCAAGGAACTGCGAACAGGGCTGCCAGCAACCTTCCCGTCGTGCGGAGTCACTTCAACGATGACGCGATCCCCGCGGGTGAGATGCTCAGGATGAAATGTGGCCGACACGACCTCGAGTCTTACCCCGTCGTTAACGATCCATTTATAGGTGAATGTCAGGGGATCCCTGTCCAAGTCCTCGGCTTCGACCGTCGCCGTCACCACCCTATCCAGCACGATTGGAATGGGAGCAAGGGCCACGGAGCGAATGACGGGAGTACAGTTGGCCTTCCCAGCCCCGGCACCTGCCTGATCGGCTTGGGGCGCATCGAGGCTGCATCCCATCAGCCCCAGAACTACAAAAGACATGATCTTAATGGAACCTTGTATAATCTGCACAACATCCTTCGGCATGAGGCTCCCACACCTCCGCGGGCACCCACTCAGTGACGCGCAGAGGTCTATTCCAGCCGGATCAATCCCTCTGATTGATCCATGAGTTAACACGACTCGCGACACTCGACGCCTTACCCGCATTGACGCAGTTGATGGCTCCGGTACTGGACTGCGAACAGGCTTTCACGCCGGTGGTGCTGCCAGCTCCGGTCGTACCATCACCTTGGCTTCCTATGTGGACAGCCACTGTTGTCGCCATCCCCTCTCCAAGGCTAATCTTGTTGTTGATGTTCTGCCCCGTCATTCCGATGATCGGCGAGCTATAGGCACCCCCTGTCACATAGTACAGCGCATATAGATAGCTCGACCCTGCGGCCACGCAGACGTCGCCGCTCGGGATGAACGTCGGAAAGAATACGATGCCTCCGAATACGACTGGATTTGCTACAGTTCGCTCGCTCGGGAGGCCGCCGGCTGGCACTGTCAATTTGCTAAACCATCCCTTCTTACTTTGCACCAGCGAGATCAGCGACCCATAGGTTCCGCCACCAGCCATCGCAGGCACGCTCGTGACTTGCTGGTTCACTCCCGCGCCAGTACAGGTCCCGGACCCCAACTGACAGATGGTCGCCGTCGACATATCGATCAGCTCGTTGCCGAGCGCGGAGCTCAAACGACAGCCGGCAATTGTCGTGTCGCTACAGCCGCCGGACCCTTGCAAGACGGGGTCTTTGACTCCCACCAGATATTGGGTCGAAGTATCGATCTTATCTCCCGTTCCACTGGTTTGGGTAAAATAGCGACCGGTTCCTGCAAAGATCCACGTATTGCCTGTCTCGTCGATTGTCACCGCAACAGCGGCAGGAACCGGTCCCAACGTCTTGACCGTTCCCCCTGCATCCTGAAATTGATAGAGAATCTCTGAGGGAGCTTGAACGCCGACCGTGCCTGAAGGCACACCCCACAAACTAGGATTCGTATTACAGACTGGCGAAGAAATCGCCCAGCATCCGGTCGTGAGGCGAATGAGTTTTCCTTCCCACGGCGCCGCATTGATAACTTTTCCACCGTAGATGACGTCGGTTCGGTAATCTTGGTCTCGGTCGAACGTGACCAGATCGCCGACGAAGGAATTTGGTGGGATGGCTCCCCCACCCGAAGCATCAAACGTGGTAACCACTCCCAGGGCGGTTGAGGTCATCCGGTCCTTGATATTGACCGCGAAAATCTTCGCCGTCTGTCCAACGCCCGCATCGTAACTCGTGGCACCTGACCCCACGACCATGAGCCATTTTGCGTTGGTGTTATCGGTCTTGGCATCACCCAGCGGACTCACACGAGCGACTGTCGGAAGGCTCATTGCAAAGCCAAGGTTCTGATCCGAAAAGCTCCAAAGCAGGGTCGGTACCTTGTCCGGGTTGGTGACATCCAACACAAAGTAGGAGCTCAAGAAGGTTCGCGCCGCATCGGCTCCCGCAACGTTATCAAAATTATCTGCGAAGGTCATAGGCGTCCCTTGCGCGGTGCAGTTGCCGCAGCTCCCGCCCATCCGGAATCCGCCGATCAAAATCGTGCCCCATCCGCCCGGATGGTCTGCATCGTTTGGAAAAATACGCACATCGGTGACTTTGGGCTTCAAATCGACGTAGTACACATGCGTGTAGGAGGGATCGGCCAGCCACCGAAGATGGGGGAGCAGCTCCTGTGGAATAAATCCCCAAAGCTCATCTCCTATGTTTGCTCCACGTCCGTCCGGAGTTGACGTATTGGAGAACCACCCGTGCTCGATCTTCGCGGGCGTTCCAACAGTGTCATCTCCCGCATTGTAGAATCCAACGTTGAAGGCATGCATCATCCCATCGTTCGCCCCGAGATAGGCGACCTGTCGTCTATTTTTGTACAGGCTATAAAACGCCGTGTAGGACGCATCCCCGTAGATGAGGTCATATCGTTGCCGCGGGGCTCCGACAATAACGGGCGTCGAATACACCGAGTCCCCGAGCTTCCACACGGCAGAGACCGGTACGCCGGAGCTATCCTTGACGGTCAACGTACGGTCACGGAGCCCGGCGACTTGCGTACCGCGGATGAAGTCTATGATGTTCGCAGCCGTATACGCTGCCGGGGCCCCACTCAGATTGAGATAGCCCTGGAGCTTGCCCACATTGGTGCTGTCGAATAGGACATACTCTTCCGTCGCGGCACCAGTCGGTGCAGCAATGTTCTTCACCAGCTTATTGTTATCGAGATCCACCCACGTGAAGATCTTCCGGCTGCTAGGGCTCATCAACGCGAGATTTCGGCCCCCCTCCCAGATCGGGGTTACATCGGTCAGGGTCTTGTCGCATTGATGAGGAGCATCGTCGCAAAAGGCTGTATCGAGGATTCCATCAGGAGGAACTGAGGTATCTCTCGTTGGGTCGGCTTTCCCATCGCCGTTGGCATCGACATAGATATCGACAGCGAGCCGGTCATTCACCGCATCATACCGTGTGATCACGATGCGATCCTCGTTCAGAACGAGTCGGTTGTCCTTGACCGTGTCCTCTCTGAAGTTCCCATATGTATCGACAAACAGGCTCTGCGTATAGCCTGCATACTTGATTTCCCTCTCTGCTTCGAACTGGGTCGGATAGAAATAGGATTGATAGATCGCGCCTTCGCCCGTGGTGGACGAGGACAAGACCGACGCCGCCGTCCCGGACGAGGTTTGGTTCAGAATCGCCGCGAAGGCTGCCGCAAGCTTCCCTTCCAACTCCAACGGGTTCTGCGCATAGAAATACGTGTCAGGTAACCCGTCGCCGTTCGCATCCCACTCTGAGGTCTTATCCGGCAAGTTATAGCCAGTCGTTGACACCTTATCGCTGTCCTTGAACCCGCCATACTTGCTGGCGTACCACAGGGGATCCTTCAAGAGGCCGACCGTCGAACCAGTGACGGTGAAGGTCCGTTCGACCGCGAGCGTGTAGGCGCTGGTTTGCACCGTGCCACCAAAATACCGCTGGCACCCCGTTGAACTGCCGGTGATATTCGCTCCGCAGCGAACGTCAAAATATTCTCCGGACCCCGTGCTCGAGGCAGCGCCGCCTCCCGTAGCTGAGGTGGCATCCCCTGTGACCGCACCGCCACTCACCCCGTTGATGTAGTAGCCGCCCCAGTTGCCGTTCCCCGAACTGGCGTAAATTGGCTTGGTCTTCACCGTGATGGTGGTTAGTCCAGTCTTCACATAGAGCCGATAGCGAAAGTCGAGGTCCCAGTCCCCTCCGAAGGTCGCGTCGTTCCACATGATTTCGTAGCAGGAGGTATAGCCATTCCCTTGTTCCGTCGTCCAATCCGCATCGTTCTGACAAAGTTTGAACGACACCAGCTCACCCTTGTTCCCGCTGTATGTGCTGCTGGGAGCATACCATCCGCCCCTCCCCGCTGCATCGCAATCTACTGTGGCGGGGGGTTGGGGCCCAAACCGTTTCGGATCGCTAGTAGGAGCTGTGGTTGCAGCCGCCGGGCAACCGCTATGAAACGCTGCATTTAACTGAACCTTCTTGCCGCCTACCGTAAATTCGAGAATAGGCACAGGCGCGCTGGCCACAACGGCATAGGTCGTAATGTTCTGCTTCACCGAATTGGTTGTGTCGTTCCCCAAGGCCCCGCGCAGGTCAGTGGTCTTCGCGTAGTGAGCCAGCATCGGGAGATAGTACGTGCCGAATTTGCCGGGCTCTTCCGGGCAGAGGCCCCGGATGTTGAGATAGGTGGTCGTGGCCTTCGCTGAGCACAATGAGTTGGTGGTCGTGCCGCCGATGTCCCCGGCGATGACGGATGTGATCGGATCCAAGGTATCCATCTGAGAATTACTCAAGATCGTCGACATGGACAGGCCCGTATCGTCCGTCGTCGGAGTGACTGCGGTGGGAGCTACGGACCAGGGGTAGGCTCCCGGTAGCTGATCCGAATCGAAGGAGGGGAAGGCATCCCCGAACATCAAGACAAAGGGCTTAGCGCAGTATTCGCAAACTGGAGGGGACCCCGCATAGGGATCTCCATACGCATTGCTGGCTACAACGGGAAACGTTTTCAGCGCAAACGTGCCGTCCCCGATGGCGTAACTCTGAATGCCATTGTCGGGGCTGGCCGCATAGAACTGCGTGGTGGCATTCCCGGACCCGGCCAGGCCACGGAAATACCGGATCGTTTCATAGAACATCTCCGCAAAGGGCTCTCCCCAGCTGCGACACGTCCCTTCGGCAGGGACACTTCCCGAAGGATTACAGCCGTCCTCAGGACTAGCACCGCTATAGCCCGTCGAGAAGCTGTAGCCCATGACCCTGAACATATCGATGGTCTTGATGACTTGAGAAGTGCCGAGAATCTGCCCGGTTCGGCGATTGATCTCCTGGCTGTAGAGGTCAGTGATCTTGCTCCGGAGCACGCCACCGCTGAAGTTCTTGTTATAACTGCCGGAGATCAGACCGAACCGCATAATGATGGTGTCGTCGCTCGTGCCGTTGCTCCCGTTCGTATTCTCTGCCATGCGCTGGAGCAATCCCTGGGGCTTGTAGGTGTAGACATTCGTCGGGCTCGGCGTGTTGTCGTCGAAATAGGTATCGCAGTTGGATTCAAGGCTGACCGATGGGTCGCAGACTTTCACGGCGACGCGATAGGTCCTCACCAGTTGCGCGGCGGAAAAATCTGACGCTGCAGTAAGATCGGTTTTGTGGCACTGCCAAACCTCCGTACTGTCGGCATACGGAAAGTTGCCGTTCAGCACCATCATCATCCCAACGGTTTGTGAGGCCGCGCTATTGGTATTGCAGATGGTTACCGCTGCGCCGATCCCCAAGGCCGCGGTGGGCACCAACGAAGGAAGGTCGGCCCCGGCATAGGGCTTGGCCCAGGAATGGGCATCGCGCGGGGTCATCGTTCGCCCCAAGACGGTCAGCCCATAGTTCCCACCCACGATCCCCAGCGAGGCGGCGCTGCCCGCATTGTCCACAATGCGCCTTCCACCGTAGAGTATCTTGCGGATGATGTCGATCCGCGCCATCGTGGCCCAGTTCAGGAAATTCCCGCTCCACTTAGCCGTGCAGTAGTGCCCGTAAGTTCCCGTCCCGGCAGCAGCGGGATTGAACTGCCCTGCGCTTGCGAACGTGTTATCCGAAGGCGAGGAGTAGTCGTAACACTTCTTCGAATCGAAATAGCCGACGTAGTCGATGTTGTCCTTGTAGGTGGTGTCGATCACGCCATCGCCGTCCAGATCGACGATGTCGTTGTAGCCCTTCAAGAACAGCCGGTGGTCTTTCGTCATCATGAGCATGACCGCTGGCGGGACAGACTTATTGATAAACGGAGGGTAGGCCGTATAGTTGTTCATCGTGGTCTGCGCCAGGGCAGCCTGATGGCCCAGGGTCCCGACTATCGCGACCAGAAGCGACATGATGATAACGCGTTTCATCCTGCTACCCTCCTTCTCGACCATGAACCTGCGTCGACGTTGTGCCACTGCGTCCAACTGATTCATGCGTTTTTCATATTTGCTTCTGACATTCACCCTTCAACCCGGCCAGCGTACAGACATAAATAGCCACCACGCGACTTTCTGATCCGACCGCCGTCACCGTAGCCAGGCAATCGACGCGATACACCATGTCTGAGACCTGTTCGTCCGTATCCTGACCATTTCCGGCTTTCTGAACACGATACAAGAAGTCGATATCGCCCTGAACTCGGTAACCGTTTATATTTGTCTGCAGGTAGTCAGGAGCACCTATCGCCGTATCCGAATCATTGGGCGACTGCCCTGCGATCTCCATGGATAGCGTGACACCCGTCGTCGCCGCTGAGTTCGGAACCGGGTCATTCGCGGTCGCGTAAAACGCTGCCGGGACAGTGAGATCGCCCGTCGCCAATGTCTGCCGAATAATGTTCACGGACGTTCCCACACATGATTCCGCCGCACTCGTCCCGGATTCGCCGGTTCGCTGGAACCCGGCGATTTGATTTTCCAATGCCGTAACCGCCACAGCTCCAAGCCCCAACACAGTCATAATGAGCAAAATCACCAACGTGGTGAGAAGCGCAATACCCTCTTCGCCATGCTGAGGCGCGACGGGATCCTGCTGCTCCATTGCTCTAGTCGGTCTCATTTGCATCCCCTTACCCCTTGCGCATTATCACTGCATATTTCTGGTATCGACGGTCCGTGTCAGAAGGCGGCGGCGGAATGACTGATAGGTTGTCGAATTGTACCCTGCGTCATTCGACGGCAAATGGTCGCTGACCTGAACCGGCACACTGAAAGCCCCTGCTTTAATCCCCTCCCCTGTGCCTTGATCAATAACTGTCTGGCGCGCAAGGATGTTGATCTGCACAAGTCGAATAGTCGCAGGGTCGAACGTTCCGATCGCCCAGACCCGATTGGTCTGGAAGTCGGCCACGTCGTAGGTATTGTTACCGTTAAAATCATCAATGACTCCGTTAGGAACGCCCGTATTGATCGTGCTGTTACACCCATCGCAGGCATAGGCAAATTGCAGATCTTCGACTCCATCCACCAGGGGAGTCGTGACGGTCGGAGCTGTCCCGCTATCCACCGTTCGCGTGAGACAGGGACCAAGAGAGCCACAGTTGGCTGCTCCGGTTGCCACTTGATAGGTTACACATTGTAAAAGATAGACCTGTGTCCCGGCTGGAAAACTGATTGGAGCATAAATAGGGCTCCCCAGTGTGATCGTCGCACCACTGCTCGATGCCACCGGCACCGTGACGGCTCCCCCTATTGAAATATAGGCGCCAGAGCCGTTCTGCATCCCCTCGTTTACCATTTGGGTAACAGCCGAGCTCGTCAAAGTAATACTGGTAAATACTGCTGCGCCCCCTACTAATGGCGCATTATTGGCCAACATCCAACCAGGAACGACACCGTTCGTAGGATTCGTTCGCGGAACGACAAGCGAAATGCTATCAGCGCCCGTGTCGTTTGGAACCGCAGACACAGCCGAATTGTTGTCAGCAGGCCTCATCGCCACGATTGTCCCACCCAATGCACAATTGCCGGCCGTTCCGCCAACGGGAGTACTGGAAGTGGGTGGCATGCCAAATCCAGCCTGTTTGATATCTCTTGCAATCAACTCCATGGCCACTCGAACATTTTGCTGAGTATCGGCCGCTCGCTGATTTGAAATCGTCGCCTTGTGTGTCGTCGTCAGGATGGTATATCCCGCCGAAACGATGACTGACGTAATCACGAGAGAGATCATCAGCTCAATGAGTGTGAATCCTCGCTCGCTGAGAGCTTGCACATCCTTCACATTATCCACCGTGCACCTCTCCATCCTTACTCAGACGTTACTACCGTGGCCAAGCTCACCGCCTTTGAAGCCGCTGTTACCCCGGTCCCCCCCGCCTCATTCCATCTCACTTGGACTGTCACCGTATTCCGTTTCAATCCGAGGGGATCTACGGTCGGAGGAGTCGGATTACTCAGCACGACGGTCCCTACGACATTTTGGAGATTCGCGCTCAGCAACAACGCTCGCCATTGTGTGCAATCTCCGTTCGCCATCACGTCAGCCGCAGCGGTCGGACAGGTCGTCGTACTCGAACTCACATTGATGTTGTGATAATTTATCGCTTTGCTTCGGTTAAATTGAATCCGTTCGAGCATATCCGCTGCCAGATTCGTCACAGTGGTTTGGTTACTGGCACCAACGTTCTTTTTCAAGGAGAACGATTGCATGCCCGTCAAAGCCAGCAGGCCGATTGTTA
>JANYAJ010000119.1 GCA_025361385.1 Nitrospira sp. | reverse complement strand
GGGTAATAGCCCCAGTTGGCGCTATGCGGCCAGGTAGGCAGCGCACCAACGAGCAAAAAAATTAGTAATACGGTCACAATCATGTTCATCTTCTGTCTCCCGTTTCCCGTTTCCCGTTTCCCGTTTCCCGTTTCCCGTTTCTCGAGCGGTCTATCTAGACGCCACGTCATCCGACAGCTCCGACTGGCGCGCCCTTATACTCTGCTGTTTCGTCGATGGATGGGCTATGCTCCATACGCTCGCGGCTCCGGGATAAATTTCCCTGGAATGTCCATAAAGGAGGCTCCGGTCGATCTCGCGATGCCCTCTCCGTTCGCCAAAACGACAGGGACGTGATGTCGTGGCACCTGCCTCAGCTTATGCTACCGGGCGGAATGAGTCTGATCAGAATTGCTCAACTTGGAAGATACAAAACGGGCGCTCAGGAGCTGGCATCGAACCGACCAGGCGGTGATGACTCCACTCTAGAGGCCAGAATCCCCAATGGTAATCTGTTCCGCAACAGACGCACACTCTCTGCAGGTTGATTTCTGTAAGGCAGGATGCGCAGTAACGAACGCATGTCGTGCGATTGAAGCGCTGCGCGTGGCTCTGGCAGAGCCAAGAGCCTGATGGCTCCGAACGCAAAGGGGAGGGAGAAAGGCCATCCTCCTCACTCCCCTCGTTGGTATCTCTGCTTTGGTTATTGCCCCATGGAAATGGCCATGACGCTCACGGTCCATCGATGTAGTCGCATCGCTCTTCCTGGCTACTTCCGGTCAATCTCGCACAAGGGAGCCGGCGCCCCTTCCCTCGTTCAATCAAGAAAAGGAGCTCCGGCCGCTTGAGGCAGCAGTTACTTGTTGGCGGCCGGCGAACGTTCTGCGCCACCCCCGCCCTTTGTGGTCTCGCCCATCGGGCCAGCGGCGCCGCGGTCACCCATATTCTGTCCTTCGCGTACTCCCTTCTTCGCCTCGCTCTCTCGTAATGTTTGTAATTGTTCTTGGAGCGCTGAAATATCCGGAGAGAGATCGGTCGCCTTCATGCCGAGCTGTTCCTTGGTCACGTTGAGCACCACGTTGCCTTGTTCCTTGTTCACCTTGAAGGAGCTCCAGGGATAGGCTTTCAATTGGCCGGTGTCGCCGATTGAGATCATCGCGTACTCAATTCGCTTGGTCTCAGAATCCATGATGAGTTGTTCCAACTTACCCAGCTCCTCACCTTTGGGATTCTTGACCGTGTCGCCGATCATGTCGCTATTGACTTCCACCTTCTTCCCTCTGGCCACAGGCATGACCTGTATACTTGCTGGGGACACTGCCTGCTTCACCTTTGGTGTTGGTGATATCCGTCTCGCCGGCCTTCGTCGCTCCCCGAGGCTGCGGCGACCCGCTCTCGCTCGCGGCCGTAGCATTGTCCGGCTTCGTTTCGGCATGAACAGACATGCCGAACGGGAGGCTCACCAATCCCATCCCGATGAATACCATGACTATCTTTTTCATAATTCGATCTCCTTTGTGCGCAAAGCACTGGTTGATGAACAGCATACGTAGAATGCCAGGCTAAACCGCTGGACAGTGTGCCGTCTGGTCAGAATTGCTCAGTTAGAAAGAATTAGGTCGGGAGAAGCTTGGTGCAGCCTGCCACTCGTGCAGTTAGAGGAGAATGTCAGGCACTCTCAAATACGTGAAAACAATGGACGGGTATAGGTTGCCTTGCTATCGTCCGAAATGAATGGCGCTCATGAGTCGGACAGCGCGTACTGCGGACCCTCTTCCTCTCAGGCATACGGTTCTCCGTCGGGTCACCATTCCACTCCTGGCCCACGTGTCATTCCTGCTGCTGGTTTCAACTCCTGACATCGCGTGTGCCTTGACCCAGGGCGATCTCTATCGCCAAGCCAAGGCTGCGACCGTGCTGATCGTGGGAACGAACGACGAATCCCATACCCTCTCGTTCGGCAGCGGAGTCTTCATCTCGGAACAGGGCCTGATCCTGACCAATGCCCACGTCATCGAAGATTCCAGCAGACTCTTTGTCTATATCCGCAATCAAGCCGTCGATCCTGCGGCGCAGGTGCTCGCGATCGATTCCGACCTCGATATCGCCGTGCTCCGCATCCACATGGACCATCCGGTTCCGTTCCTTCCCTTGGCGGCGGAAGTTCCTGACGAAGGCACGTCGATGATCGCGGTCGGATATCCGCGAGTGTCGGATGTCTTGCAAATGGGATTGGCGCTGCATGCTTCGGTCTTTCCGATGACGATTAGCGGTTCGGCCATGGGACGGTCCAGAACGGCCGGGTTGCCGATTCCCTTCGTACAAACCGTGGGGTTGTTGAATGCCGGGAGTAGCGGAGGCCCCCTGGTCCATAGCGAGACCGGCGAGATCGCAGGGCTGATCGTCCAGACCGTGCCCTATTTGGAGCCGGTGAAGAATGCTCGAGGTGAGCGGGTGGGTACGGTCATGATGCGGGCCGGCCTCAGCTATTCCATTCCCGTATCCAGGCTGCGCAACTGGTTGCAGCAGAACCGCATTCCATTTTCACTGACGCAGACTCGCGAGGCGCCTCTCGCCCCCATCGAGAAGGAACTCTCGACTCGCACCTTCCTGACGACCGCGCATCTCCTCCATCTGATGGCGGCGGTCCTGCACCAGGATCGCGATCTCTTGGATCTGGCGATTCAGCATTACGAATCGGCCCTGCAACTCGAGCCGGAACGCCCTGATGTGCTGCGAAATCTCGGCCTCGCCTTCGCGGCGAAAGGAGAGGTAGATCGTGCCCGCGCGACGTACGAACGCGCGTTCGCTCAAACACCAAGCGATCCTCTGCTCTTGAAGAATATGGGCGAGCTCTGGCATCACCTGCACGACACCCAGAGCGCGGCAGACCTGTATCGCGCAGCCATTCGACAGGACGCCTGTTTGGTAAGCGCGGCCTTAGGCTTGGGGACGGTGCTCCACGCACAAGGGCGCGGGGAAGAAGCGAGACAGGTCCTCCGCCATGCGGCGGCCTGTCCGTCGTCGTCCGAGACGGCCTATCATGTAGGCCTCGCGTTGGAACAACAGGGACTAGGACGAGACGCCTTACAAGTATGGGAAGATTTTCTTGGACAAGCCCCCAATGGCTCTGTCTACGAGCGGCCCCTGCTCGAGAAGATTCAGCGGCGGGTCACCCAACTTCGTGCCCAGCTCAAGCCG
>JANYAJ010000107.1 GCA_025361385.1 Nitrospira sp. | reverse complement strand
GCCCTACATCAGCGCATCGATTATTCTACAGCTGTTGACCGTGGTCGTTCCGCACCTCTCGAAGTTAGCGAAAGAGGGTGAGCGCGGACGTAAAAAAATTATTCAGTACACGCGATTCGGTACGATCGGCATTGCAGTGATTCAGGGCTTCGGGATCGCCGTGGGCCTCGAGCAGATGAATCAAGGCGCATTTGTGATGACCGCTGGGTGGGGGTTCCGCCTGATGACCGTCATCACTTTGACCGCGGGTACCGGTTTCCTGATGTGGCTTGGTGAGCAGATTACCGAGCGTGGTATCGGAAACGGTATCTCTTTGATTATTTTTGCCGGTATCGTCGCACGGTTGCCGGCGGCCGTCGCTCAGACATTTGATTTATATAAGGTCGGTCAGTTAAGCTTCGTCCTCCTGGTCGCCCTTGCGCTCTTGATGGTTGTGGTGGTCGCGGCGATTGTTTTTCTTGAAAGTGGACGGCGAAAAGTTCCGGTTCAGTATGCAAAGCGTGTGATTGGACGAAGGGTCTTTGGCGGGCAGAGTACGCATATTCCGCTGAAAATCAATACGGCAGGGGTCATCCCTCCTATTTTCGCCTCATCGATCATTGCGTTTCCAGCAACCATTGCTGGATTTTTCGAGACACCATGGGTGAAAGCATTTGGCGCGCAACTCGCGCCTGGGTCTTTACTTTATACGTTAATGTACGTTGGACTTATCCTGTTTTTCTGCTTCTTTTATACTGCCGTCGTTTTGAACCCTGTGGATATGGCAGATAACATGAAGAAGTATGGTGGCTTTATTCCAGGAATTCGTCCAGGAACGAGAACGTCAGATTATATTTATAAGGTGCTGACTCGTATCACATTTGCGGGATCGATTTACCTTGCGATTGTATGCGTCATCCCTGAGTTTCTGATCTACAAGCTGAATGTGCCATTCTACTTTGGCGGTACGTCGCTGCTGATTGTCATTGGTGTCGGCCTCGATACGGCACAACAGATTGAGTCTCATATGTTGATGCGGAATTACGACGGGTTTCTCGGTAAGGGTATGGCCCCTCTCCGTGGACGGAATGGTTAAGGGGAAGTGATGCGGGTCGTGTTTCTCGGTGCGCCTGGCGTAGGTAAAGGGACTCAGGCGGAGCGTATCGCATTGCAATACCGGCTGGCGAAAATATCGACAGGGGATCTACTCCGGGAGGCCGTTCGTAATCAGACGACGCTGGGTCTCGAGGCGAAGAGCTTTATGGATCAGGGCCAATTGGTTCCTGATTCTGTCGTGATCGGGCTAGTTCGGGAAAAGCTAGACGATTCAAGCTGCGCGAACGGATTTGTCCTGGATGGCTTTCCCCGAACTGTTCCGCAAGCGGAAGAGTTAGGTAAGGCCCTTGCCGAGAAATCCACTGCGCTCGACCTAGTTGTGAATTTTCAAGTGTCTCGTGAAGATGTGGTTCGTCGGTTGAGCGGTCGCCGGAGCTGTCCAAAGTGCCAAGCGACGTTCCATGTTGACTTTGCAAAGCCTAAAGTGGATGAGGTGTGCGACCGTTGTGGTGATTCGCTCGTGCAGCGCAACGATGACCGTCGCGATGCGATCGAGACGCGTCTGAAAGTGTACGACGAGCAGACGGCTCCACTTGTCCGCTATTACGATGAGCGGCGTCTGTTGTCATCCGTCGATGCGTCTGGTTCGGTTGACGTTGTTTTTCAGCATCTCGCAAAGGTGCTGGCGCCTTTTCTGGTCCGATGATCATCCTTAAGACGCAGGATGAGATTGCCGTGATGGCTCAAGCGTCACGAGTGGTGGCTGAGGTACTCGCGGTTCTGAAGAAAGCGGTCAGGCCTGGCATCACGACCGATGAATTGGACCGGTTGGCTGAAGAAGAGATTCGATCGCGTGGTGCGCGCCCGGCGTTTAAAGGGTATCGGAGTTATCCCAAGACGCTTTGTACTTCAGTGAATGAGCAGGTTGTTCACGGGATTCCCTCCAGGCGAGTGCTGAAGGAGGGGGATATTATCGGGCTCGACCTTGGGGCGATCGTTGACGGGTTTTACGGTGACTCTGCGGTCACAGTTTTGGTGGGGCAGACGAATGAACGAATCACCCACCTGGTTCGAGTGACCGAAGAGGCGATGTACCTCGGAATCAAGCAAGCGGTTGTGGGGCATCGGCTGTCAGAAATTTCGCATGTGATCCAGCAGCATGTGGAGTCAGCTGGCTTTTCGGTCGTCACAGAGTTCGTCGGTCATGGCATCGGTCGACAGTTGCATGAAGAACCTCAGGTGCCGAACTACGGGAAGCCCGGACAGGGCCCGCGGTTGCAGGCGGGGATGGTGCTGGCGATCGAACCGATGGTTAATATGGGTAAGGCCGCCGTCAAGGTGCTTGAGGATCGATGGACAGCGGTGACGGTTGATGGGAGTCTCTCGGCGCATTTTGAGCATACCATTGCGATTCAGCTGAGTGGTCCTCCTCGCATTTTAAGTCAGTTATGATTCCGGTTTGTGCAGAAAGGATAGAGGTACGTGCCGAAAGAAGATGTTATTGAAATACAAGGCACGGTGAACGAAACGTTACCGAATGCGATGTTTCGAGTGTCGTTAGATAATGGCCATAAAATTCTTGCACATATATCAGGAAAAATGCGCATGCATTTTATCCGTATTCTTCCTGGCGATAAGGTGACCGTTGAGCTCTCGCCGTACGACTTGACGCGCGGGCGCATCACCTATCGGTTTAAGTAGGAGCGTGTAACAGACATGAAAGTGAAATCATCCGTCAAGCCTATTTGTGCCAAATGTAAGGTGGTTCGACGCAAGGGCGTGGTGAGAATTCTCTGTGAGAATCCAC
>JANYAJ010000026.1 GCA_025361385.1 Nitrospira sp. | reverse complement strand
GCACTGTGGGCTGCAGCCCATTAAGATCAATGCAGTGATCGAGCGAGGCGTCAACGACGATGACATCCTCGATCTGGTGGACTTCTCCAGGAAGAATGGATTTGCCATCCGCTTTATCGAGTACATGGATGTGGGTAACTCGAACGACTGGCTATCCGAAAAGGTCGTATCGAAGGCTGAGATTCTCTCCAGAATCACGTCTCACTACGGCTTGAGAGAAACCGGAAGGCAGGGCGGCAGCGCTCCATCGGTGGATTACCAGGTCATCGATGGCGCTGGGGACATCGGGGTAATCGCTTCTGTCACCGAGCCCTTTTGCTCGAGCTGTACACGCGCGAGATTGACAGCCGACGGAAAACTCGTGACGTGTCTATTCTCCGCGCGCGGCCATGATCTGAAGGCACTGATAAGAAACGGGGCCAGTGACGAGGAGGTCCGAGACGTGATCGGCGCGGTGTGGAGGGTAAGGACGGACAGGTACTCCGATGAAAGATTGGAAGCAATGAAGTCGGGCCATGGGTATGAGGCGAAAGCTCATAAGAAGATCGAGATGATCACCTTGGGGGGCTAACCCGACCGAGATATCCCGGTTCCTGGGGTTCGTGGAAAGCATCATGAAAGGGGGGTACATCCATGCAGGATTTCCGGATCGAAGCAGATTCTCTCGGTGAGGTGCAGGTCCCGGCCGGCGCTTACTACGGCGCACAAACCGCGCGAGCGGTGGATAATTTCCCCATCAGCGGTCTGGTCTTTCCCCGGCGATTCATCGGTGCGCTGGGCTTGATCAAGCGGGCCTGCGCGCGTGCCAACATGGACCTGGGGGATTTAGACCCCCGGATCGGCGGCGCTATCGTGGCAGCGGCGACGGAGGTCGTCGAAGGCCGGTGGGATCGGGAGTTCGTGGTCGACATCTTCCAGACCGGGAGCGGCACTTCGACCAACATGAACGCCAACGAGGTAATCGCCAACAGGGCCGCCGAGATTCTAGGCGTACCCCGCGGCAACACGGTGGTCCACTCGATCGACCACGTCAATATGTCGCAGTCGTCCAACGACGTGATTCCCACGGCGATCCATGTTGCCGCGGCGACTGGCATTACGGAGGAACTGATGCCCGCTTTGCGGCACCTGCGGCAGACGTTGACCGCCAAGGCCGCGGCGTTCGACCCGATCCTGAAGTCCGGCCGGACCCACCTCATGGATGCTATCCCGGTCCGCCTCGGCCAGGAGTTCAGCGGCTACGCTGAGCAAATTACAAAAGGACTCGATCGCGCCTCCCACGCCCGTGACGCCTTGCTTGAGCTAGCCCTGGGCGGAACAGCCGTCGGAACCGGGCACAACCGCCGCCCCTGTTTCCCGGGCAAGGCGATCACCTACCTGACTCAGGACAACGGACTTTCCTTCCGGGAAGCGAGCAATCACTTCGAGGCGCAGGGTGCCCGTGATAGTTGCGTCGAAGCCTCCGGAGAGCTGAAAACGATCGCGTGCAGCCTTATGAAGGTCGCTAACGATATACGCTGGATGGCCTCGGGGCCGCGCACGGGCTTGGCCGAAGTCGACTTGCCTGCCATACAGCCGGGCAGTTCGATGATGCCGGGAAAAGTAAACCCGGCTATTTGCGAGGCAGTAACCATGGTTGCGGCGCAGGTGATTGGCCACGACACAACCATCGCCGTCTGTGGGATGAGCGGCAACTTTGAACTGAACGTGATGATGCCGGTGATGGCCTATGATCTGCTGGAATCGATCCACCTTCTCTCCTCGGTCAGCCTCGTCTTCGCCGACCGATGTGTCGGCGGCATCACGGCTAACATCGCGCGGTGTGAAGAGACCGTCGAGCGCAACCTGTCGATATGCACGGCGCTGGCTCCGCGGATTGGATATGACAAGGCGGCGGCGATCTCCAAGGAAGCCCACGCAACAGGACGCACCATTCGGGAGGTAGCGCGGCAATGGGGTGTCCTGCCCGATGAGGAGATCGACGCCCTGCTCGATTTCCTGAAGATGACGCAACCCGGCGTTCCTGGCCGGAGCGGGTAGAGACAATAACCCGGTCGGTGGAGATCATAGGGTTCTTGAAGTTCTGTGGGACGGTGGAGGAATTTATGAATGGCATAGACGACGGCAAAGAGTATTCTGATCGCACCGGGATCGTCATCGTCGGCGGCGGCTTCGGGGCGATGAACGCCGCCATGGCTCTGGACCGCCAGCTTGAGC
>JANYAJ010000057.1 GCA_025361385.1 Nitrospira sp. | reverse complement strand
CCGGCGTGTCGGGGTCCGGAAAGAGTACGTTGGTCTTAGAGGTATTGTTCCATTCTCTTTCCCAGCTGCTCTATCACAAGAACCCGAAGATCGATGGCTGTAAAGAATTGTTGGGCGTCGAGGCGCTGGATAAAGTCATCGACATCGACCAGTCCCCGATCGGGCGGACTCCGCGCTCGAACCCCGCGACCTATACAGGCCTGTTCGGGTTCATCCGGGACCTCTATTCCAACCTGCCAGAGTCTCGCGTGCGGGGGTACAAGCCGGGCCGCTATAGCTTCAATGTGAAGGGTGGCCGCTGCGAGGCCTGCCAGGGAGACGGGCTGATCAAGATCGAAATGCATTTCCTGCCGGATGTCTACGTGACCTGCGAGGTCTGCAAAGGACAACGGTACAACCGTGAGACGATGGAAATTCACCATAAGGGGAAGAGCATTGCCGACGTGTTGAATATGACCGTGGACGATGCCGTGCAGTTCTTCGAACATATTCCCTTCATCAAGCGGAAGCTCGATACGCTGCACGATGTCGGGTTGCATTATGTGAAGCTTGGCCAGTCTGCCACGACCCTGTCAGGAGGGGAGGCGCAACGGGTCAAACTCTCGCGTGAACTGTCGAAACGGCCGACCGGGCGCACGATGTATATTTTGGATGAACCGACGACCGGGCTTCATTTTGCCGACGTGCAACGGCTGCTGGATGTGTTGGATCGATTGGTGGAAGCGGGGAATACCGTGCTGGTGATCGAACATAACCTCGATGTAATCATAATGCCGATTGGATCATCGACCTTGGGCCGGAGGGCGGCGATCGAGGCGGTGAGATCGTGGCAGAAGGACCGCCTAAAGAAATTGCCAAGTCGAAGCGGTCGTATACGGGGCAAGTCTTAAAAGAAGCAGGGGTCTGAAGTCTTAGCCCTCAGCGATCAGCATCGGAAACGGACAATGCTCCGTGTTCACTGAATGCGGACAGCTTCTCCCTCTCGAAGCTGAAAGGAGCTCATGCAAACCATTCTCCTGCTCACCGTTTCCAATATCTTCATGACCTTCGCTTGGTACGGGCATCTGAAGTACAAGGATTCGCCCTTGTGGATTGTGATCCTGGCGAGCTGGGGCATCGCCTTCTTCGAATATTGTTTTCAGGTGCCGGCCAACCGGATTGGGCACTACGAGTTTTCTGCGGCACAATTGAAGACGATACAGGAAGTGATCACGTTGGTGGTGTTCTGTGCCTTTTCCGTGTGGTACTTGAAAGAGCCGCTGAAGTGGAACTATCTGGCGGGGTTTGCCCTCATGGCTGGTGGTGTATTCGTGATCTTTAAAGAGTGGTAAGCTCGGCTAGCAGGGCTCGGGCCATGTTGTGATACACCAGAACGATGATGGTTTAGGCGTGGTGCAACCGGAGAATATTCTTGCGGGATGCTCAAAAAGTTCGTTCGGCAAGGCCGCAGCGAGTGAGTCATTGAACGCTGAAGTGAACATCGCTTTTCGCTCATAGCTCATCACTCATCGTTCAGCGTTGCCCCAGCTGACGGACTTTTTCAGCATCCCGCGCTAGTGGAAGTCGGTGAGCCGGTCGTAGAGGTAGAGCACATCCAGGGTTAGGCGAGCGCCGAAGGTTGGGCCGTAGTCCTTCTGGTTGATGAGGTCATTCCAGGTTTCAAAGGTCACGGCTGAGTAGCGCAACGCCATTGTCACGAACCGTTCTTCCAGCGAATCTCCCCTGTGGTCCACAAACAAACCTGAATCCACGGTCAGGCCGACTTCAATTTCCCAAGGGGTGTCGCAGTCTGTTCGACGGTAGTTGCCGATCCCGACGGACGCCTGCCCGAGGTAGGAATGGTTGGAGACTTCGTGAAAGGCGGCTCCGCTGAAGGGACGGCCGGCACGGGCTAACGCGGAGAAACGTATGTAATCGGACACAATCGGCACAAACTCCAATAGCGATAGCCGCCTAAAGCCCATTTGGGCATAGGGCTCATAGTAGAGGGACCCTGCCGCTGCTCCTATCCCGTAGAAAAAGACATCGTCGCTCCCCAAGAGTCCCGTCCATTTCGTCAACGTCCCACTGGTCATGAAGTCGATCGCATCGCGTGTGGCGCCGACCGGCACAGGGGTCAGGCCGCGGAACTTGTGCACGACGTCGTTCTGGAGATACCGGCTAAAGTGGTCTTGTGTGGGGCCGGCCCCGACCGTAAGGTTGGCATTCCAGCCCTTGAAGTGCTCCAGACGTTCCGTCCAGCTCAGCGACCATAAGTTAAAGCCGTCGGTTTGCCGCATATCGTTATAGCGTTTACCTGCTCCGTCAAACTCTGTGAAGCGATCGGTGGTGAAACCGAGTGAGACGGTACGGTCGTGGTCGGGGAACGCAAGTGCTCCCCAGTGGGTGCTTTGTGCTGTGGTTTCCGCCCAACTGGCCTGAGTCCATCCCAGCAGGAACAGCAGAGGGAGCGCAAGATACGCCGCGATTCGTTTGAGGCAATACATCATCCGCGCATCCTGCACGGAAGTGGGTTGGGGAGGCAACATTTTTTTGAGGTGCGCCAAGATCTGCTCGTCGTCGTGTCGTCCGCGTCCCTCCCCGTACTTGCAACAGGCGGGGCACCCGATGTGTCACTGCAGAGTAGCGAGTGCCTGTAGGGGGAGCAGAAGAGGGAGATGGCTTAGCGGGATGCTCAAAAAGGCCAGACTTCTCACCCGCCCAGCCCTGGCGCGTCGAGACGCGCCTTGTCCCGAGCAAGGCCGCAGCGAGTGAGTCATTGAACGCTGAGCTTTGAACGATAAACGCCGAAGTGAACATCGTTTTTTATTCATAGTTCATCGCTCATCGTTCATCGTGGCCCCAGCTGGCGGACATTTTCAGCATCCCGCTAGAAATGGGTGAGCCGATCGTAGAGATAGAGCATGTCCAAGGTCAGGCGGGCGCCGAAAGTCGGCCCGTAGTCCTTCTGGTTGATGGCATCGTTCCAGGTCTCAACCGTCACGGCTGAGTAGCGGAGTGCGATCGTCACGAACCGTTCATTGATGGAGCTCCCGCGATGGTCTGCGAACAGGCCTGAATCCGCGGTCAGCCCGATTTCGATTTCCCAAGGCACGTCGCAATCGTTGCGCCGGTAATTGCCGACTCCGACGGATACCTGCCCGAGATAGGAATGATTGGCGACTTGATGGAACGCAGCTCCGCTGAAGGGACGGCCATAACGGGCCAGCGCGGAGACGCGGACGTAGTCGGACAGCAAGGGGCCGCTCCCCGGTAGAGACAATCGCCTCAAGCCGATTTGGACATAGGGCTCATAGTACAGGGACCCTGCCGCTCCGCCGATCCCATAGAAAAAGACATCGTCGGTTCCCAAGAGTCCCGTCCATTTTGTTAATGTGCCGCTGGTCATAAAGTCGATCGCGTCGCGCGTCGCGCCGACCGGTACATAGGTCTGATGGGTGAGCCTATGTGCGAAGTCGTTCTGGATCGCGCGGCGAATCTTGTCTTGTGTCGGACCTGCCCCAACCGTAAGGTTGGCATTCCAGCCTTTGAACTGTTCCAGATGTTCCGTCCAGCTCAGTGTCCCAAAATTAAAACTATCCGTTTGGTGCATGTCGTTATAGCGCTGGCCTGCCCCATTAAACTCGGTGAAACTGTCGTTGGAGAATCCGAGCGTCAGGGTGCGGTCGTGATCGGGAAACGCGAGGGCGCCCCAATGCAGGCTCTGCGCCGTGGCCTCAGCCCAAGCGGGAGAGGCCCATCCTGGTAGGGTCAATAGGAAAAGGGCAAGGGAGGCGCTGAGTCGTGTTAACGAAGATAGCATCTCATATCCTGTATAGAGTCGAATGCGCGGCAATATAGCATGTTGGCTTCGTCGCTGGCCGGTGCGTTATCTTGCAGTCCGCAGGCCCCCTTACTAGAATGTCGCCGCATATGTGCGCAGATTGTTAGCCGGCAGGTTCGTTGAAGCGACTGAAAGGAGCGTGGCACCGTGGAAGACTTTGAAAAGCTCGGGGTGTTCTATCTCGGACGTCCATACGATCTGGCCAAGAAGAAGCCGAAGCCAGGCTGGTTGCTCTATGACTCGAAAGATCTGGTCACCCACGCCGTCTGCGTCGGGATGACCGGCAGCGGTAAGACGGGGCTCTGTCTTGGGCTCCTTGAAGAGGCGGCGATCGACGGGATCCCGGCTATCGTGATCGATCCCAAGGGAGACTTGGCGAACTTGATGCTGACGTTCCCGCAGCTCCGCGGCGAAGATTTCGCGCCCTGGATCAACGAGGACGATGCGCGCAAGAACGGTCTCTCCCCGGGTGACTTTGCGACGCAGCAGGCAGAGTTATGGAAGAAAGGTTTGGGCGAGTGGGGCCAAAGCGGCGCGCGCATTCAGAAACTCAAAGATGCGGCCGAGTTTGTCGTCTACACGCCGGGCAGCAACGCGGGAATACCGGTGTCCATTCTGAAGTCGTTTGCCGCGCCCTCTCAGGACATTCTGGACGATGGCGAATTGCTGCGCGAGCGGGTGGGCACCACGACGACCAGCTTGCTTGGTTTGATCGGCGTGGAAGCCGATCCGATCAAGAGCCGTGAGCATATCCTGCTCTCGACGATTCTGGACCAGGCCTGGCGGAAGGGGCAGGACCTCGACCTCGCCGCGCTCATCCAACTGATTCAAACGCCACCCGTATCTAAAGTCGGTGTGCTCGACCTCGATTCGTTCTATCCGTCGAAAGATCGCTTTGCGTTGGCCATGCAGCTCAATAATCTGCTGGCTGCGCCGGGCTTCAGCGCCTGGCTCGAAGGGGACGCGTTGGATGTCGGGAAGATGTTGTATAGCCCGGCAGGCAAACCGCGGATCGCCATCTTTTCCATTGCGCACTTGAGCGATGCGGAGCGGATGTTCTTCGTGACCCTGCTGTTGAGCCAGACCCTTGGCTGGATCAGGGGGCAATCGGGCACAACCAGCTTGCGCGCCATCCTCTATATGGATGAAATATTCGGGTACTTCCCTCCGGTCGCGAATCCTCCGTCGAAAGCGCCGTTGCTGACGCTCCTCAAGCAGGCGCGGGCCTATGGCCTCGGAGTTGTCCTCGCTACACAGAACCCCGTCGATCTGGACTATAAGGGACTTGCCAATACCGGTACCTGGTTCATCGGGCGGCTTCAGACCGAGCGTGACAAGGCGCGGGTGCTTGAGGGGCTTGAAGGCGCTGCCGCCAGCTCCGGCAAGAAATTCGACAAGCAACAAATGGAGCAGCTTCTTGCCGGACTGGGGAGCCGGGTCTTTCTCCTAAACAATGTTCACGAAGATGCGCCGGAGGTCTTTCAGACCAGGTGGACGCTGTCGTATCTGCGTGGTCCCCTCACGCGCACTCAGATCAAGACGCTGATGAGTGAGGCGAAGGGCAAGGGGCTAGAGGCCAGGGGGGGTGAAAAAGATCAAAGCGGTCAAATCGCGTCGTCGTCCTCTTCGCCTCGCGCCTCTGGCCTCTCGCCTGGCGGCTCTCGGCCCCTATTGCCGCCGGATGTCCCGCAACAGTTCATCCCTATTCGTGGCGCTCAGCCGAGTGGCAGCCGATTGGTCTATCAGCCGATGTTGCTGGGAGGGGCGCAAGTGAGGTTCTCCGACAGTAAAGCGGGAATCGATGTCACGGAGGATGTCACCGTGCTAGTCCCGATTACAGAGGGGGCCGTGCCGGTGGATTGGGACCATGCGACAGATGCAGCGCTGACCCTGTCAGATTTGGAGCAGGTGCCGGCTGAAGGGGCGAAGTTTTCCTCGCCGCCTGCCGTGGCCGGTAAGGTCAAAAACTATGAGGCCTGGGGGAAGGATTTTTCAGGCTGGCTTTTTCGTAATCAGAAAGTCGAGCTCCTGAGAAGCCCCAGCACAAAAGAGGCTTCCAGGCCAGGCGAGTCTGAGCGGGACTTCCGTGTTCGACTCCAACAGACTGGGCGGGAGCAACGCGACACACAATCGGATAGTCTTCGGAAGAAATATGCGCCGAAGATGACGGCACTCCAAGACCGTATTCGCCGAGCCGAGCACATGGTCGAACGGCAACAAACTGAGTCTCGATCCAGTCGGCTCCAGGCTGCGATTTCTGTCGGCGCGACGATTCTTGGTGCGTTTATGGGACGCAAGACGATCAGCGCGACCACGATCGGCAAGGCGACGACAGCCATCCGCGGGGCCGGACGTGCGATCAAGGAATCGCAGGATGTAGGGCAGGCTCAAGAAAATAGGGCAGCGTTAGAGCAGCAGCTTGCGGATCTTGAAGCGCAGTTCAAGGCGGAGACCGACGCGCTTGCCGCTGCGACCGATCCCCTCAACGAGAAACTCGAAACCCTCTCCCTCAAACCCACCAAGGCGAACATCGCGGTAAAACTTGTCGCGCTGGCCTGGGTTCCGTATTGGCAGGATGGGACGGGGACGCTCCTCTCAGCGTGGGATTGATGGGGTAGGCTGCACTGGATCCTTCTGCGTAGATTGCGATGTCCAATGCGTGCGGAGGTCTTCGAAGAGACGACCCTCTTTGCGGGCGGGATTCGACATCGTCTCGTCAAACACCTCGTGGATAATATGCGCCCCGAGCTTCCGGTAGGATTCGAACTGCGATTCATCGAAAAACTGATCCGCCGTGGACTCGTGCGGGAAATCGGGATGGTAACTGGCATATTCGAGTACATCTGCAGGCTCATTTCCTGTGAGCGAGGGTTTGAGGTAAATGAGGATGCCTTGAGGGGCACCGGGGTCAACGATGTCGTATCGAATGGCACCGATGCCATGGTGCCACAGGCTATGATCCGTTCCATCTTTTCGTCGCAGGCGGTTCACGTCCAACTCGACTTCTATTCCTAGATCGATCCTGATTTTCCGGATCGCATTTCCAAGATCTGAAAATCCGGACTGCCGATCGCAGCCCGCGTCGCTGACGATGATTACGTGGCACCGACGTTGGACCATCTCGTAGAGACCGAGATTTTCAAAGTGTCCCCCGTCCGACAGGTAGACGTAGCGCTTCTCAGAGTCGGTGAAGCCGAAGGCTTCAGCCAGTAGAGGTCCGACGGAAAACTCCGGGCAGGAACGGTCGTAGGTCGTCCCGCCGGCCGGTCCGGGGTTGCCCAGCCACCACCCGAGCCGTACGTTGAAAAGGGTGAGGAGCATCGTCACCGTCGGTGAGGAATGATAGCCCATGTTTGGGCTTGCCGCCGCGCCGGAAATCGCCAAGGCCGTTCCAATCGTAATGGCTTGATTCACGGCCGTGTTTTTCCCGTACTCGGAGGATCGGCGATACCCCAGGCTGTTCCCCGCGCTACCGCAGTGGAGGGGGGTGACGGTGAACGACTGGGCTTTCCGTTGCTGCCAGGCGAGGTTCGTCCCATGCACCAGGTTGAGGGCAATATTCACGACGTGCAAGGGCCTCTGAATCGGACCCTGCTGCGAGGCCAGATCTGCCATAGGAAAGTTATCGTTGGGATCGAACCCCGTAAACGGATTGGGCGATCGTTGCTCTCCGCGCGACGCACCGAGATAGGCCCGGATAAGACGATTGCGATACATCGCGTGGAGGGAAAACTTATTGATGTTGATAAAGAACGACATGAGTACGCTGAACAGAGCCAGCCCGACGATGAATTCTCCGACCTCAAACCATGAAGCCTTGCCGAGGACCGCGGCGTTCCCATAGGCGAGTGCCATGAGGATCAGCGCGATCGTCGCAGGGGCCAGCACGAGGAGATATAGTTTTCGCCCGAGTTGCGTCAGCCGTCCCGGTTGTTCACCCGCCTGCTGAGCTGCCGATTTCGCGCTGAACCCAAATAGGACAGTGAAGAGTCCTGTGAGGCCGCCCGCCGAGGTGATCCAGCCTGGTATGAGTGAGAGCACCCACGGTCCGAATAAGACGATGCTGGAGGCTCCTGCCCAGCTCACAGATCCAATAAGGACCCATGACCCCGTGCGTGCCCACCATTCCCGGTCGGCATCTCCGGTCGATCGGCTCGCAATCCCAACAAATAGCGTGGCGGCGAGGATGAACAGCGAAAGAAAGGCCGGCACGGCGCCGAAGGTGTACCAATCCTCATAGCCGGCATGTCCATAGAGCGGCGCCGCTTTTTTGAGGGTAAGCCAGAGCAGCCCTCCGCCCAACAGCCCGCTGAATAGGATGGTGAGCAATTCCAGGTATCGCCAGCCGTCACTCCATGGGCGACGCAGCACAATCGCCGCGATAAGCCATGCTGCGGCATGCATCGCTGCGGCCCCAAGCGCCAGCGTCACGAGGCTGGAGAATCCAAAGAGCGAGAGACTGTCGAGAGGGTGTTCGAGACCTGCTTGGAACCAGGCCCACGCCATGGTTAACAGGGTCACGCCTGCGAGCAGAGGGAGCAGACTGAAGAATAAGAACGAGCGTTGTTGCTCAAACCATTTCCAGGTGTCAAGTGGCCGTAACTTCCGGAGGCTGGGACGGCAGAGATGTAAGTAGACCAGGTTCATGAGGAGCAGCAGACCTCCCGCTGCAGCGCAACTCGCCATGAATTCGACGGACGGTCGTGTTCTCACCAGCGCCCGATAGAACAAGGGGACGGCTAGCAGTGCCAGAAGAAACGGAACCAGCACGAGCCAGTTGAGGATGAGATTTCTCAGATAGGTCCCTATGAGGGTCCAGGAGTCTGCCGACAGCAGCCCGAGCCGCGGACTGAGATAGTTGCTATACATGCGAAGATGCGTGATGGGGCTCGGCTCGATGTTTTGCGGAGATTGGGGTGTATGTCGCAAGGCCTCTGCGACCCCCGCGAGGCCCTGCGGATGGTTGCGAATCCATGCGGACAGCCAACTGCCGATGTATCCGCCACCGGACACGGTAGAAAGACAATCGAGCTTCTCGAGCAGCTTGAGCTTGGCTAACCCCTGAATGATGCCGAGGCCGAACGTGGCACTCCGAATTCCGCCACCGGAGAGACAGAGGGCCACACGTCCCCCGGGCACGCGATGGATGAGTGCGCAGATTGCCGCTTGCCGAGCCTTCTCCGTTCCGGTCAGCGGGTAGTCTGCGGGAAGCGGGCCGTGGAGGCGAACGTACTCCTCTTCCAGGACTTGAGACAGGAGAAGCCGTGGCCCGTGGGTCTCAGATATTGTTAAGCCGTTCATCGTGCCTCAATAAAATTTTTGATTCGCTGTTGCTGCCTCTTGACGACCTTTTGGGCTGCGGCAATCAAGAGTGCACCATGGCACGCATTTTCGATTTTGAACAGCGTCGGCACCTGGCGAATCGTCTTGGTGATGGCCTCGAATGTCATGTCGCTGGGGCATGTAGCCGGAACGGGATCGCCCTGTGCCCACTCGGAATCTGTATAGCGCAAGATGATGATCTTCAGATGGTCGTAGTCCGGAAGGAGCGCGCCTTCGGTACGCAGGCTGTGCCAGAGCATGGCCTGATAGGCATTAGCCCGTTCCTCCATGATTCCGACGATGCGGGAGGGATCGTGGGCAAAGACCTCAAAGCCCTTGTCGCTTGTATTGAGTTCCGGTCCTCCCTCGTCAAACGGGTAGGAGGTATCGATGACGATGATCAACCCCCTCTTGGCAGCGGGGCTAGTCGGGTTAAGTTTGTTGAGGAAAAGGGTTGTTAACGATTCGGTGCCGAGATTATCGAAGAGCCCGCCGTCTCC
>JANYAJ010000461.1 GCA_025361385.1 Nitrospira sp. | reverse complement strand
CCACCACCAGCCGCATTTTATATCTGGGTCACGGTGCCGAAGGGCTACACCTCCGCCTCCTTTACGGCTCACTTGCTGGAGAAGGCCGGCATCGTCACGACACCGGGCAACGGCTTCGGCGCGCCGGGCGAAGGCTATATCAGGATGACCGTCTGCACGACGAAGGAACGATTAGCAGAAGCGGTAGAGCGGATTAGAAAAGTAGGATTTTAGGCTGGGGACGAGATACCGAGGCGAAGGCTTGCTCGCGGAACGCGCACGATCAGACTGTGCTCGTTCGACGCGCGCAGTCGCCTCTCGCCCAGGCACCTCGTCTCACGGTGCGCCACGATCATCCTTCAGGAGAGAGTAAGAAAAGATGGGACGCGAGACGGTGTTCATCGGGTTCGGCTCGAATGTCGGCGATCGGCTCGATTTCTGTGATCGGGCCGTCACCCTGCTGGGCCTCTTGCCGCACTCACAGCTCCTCGGCGTGTCGATGCTCTACGAGACGGAGCCCGTGAACGATCATGCCCAGCCGGGGAATGGGTGGTTCTTGAACGGCGTGGTCCAGATTGAAACGGATATCGCACCGAAAAGCCTGCTCGACATCCTCCGGGAAATAGAACGTGCGCTGGGACGGGACGAGGACCATCGATCCGGCCCCAGAACGATCGATCTGGACATCCTGTTCTACGGCCAGCAGACGATCGATGAGCCGGATCTCGTGGTGCCGCATCCTCGCATGCACCATCGCCGGTTCGTCCTCATGCCGTTGAGCGAACTCGACCCTCTGTTCATCCATCCAGTGCGCCAACGCACCATCAGCCAATTGCTTGCCGAGGCGGAAAAGCAGCCTGAAGTCCGCCTTCTGTTTCCCCAGCCCTCGACCCGTTATGGCTCACGCCCTGCGTGCAGCCCGCCTCACGACTCATGAACATTATTCGCACCATCCGCGCCATGACCTCCTGGAGCGAACGATTGCGCCGGGAAAGCGTCATCATCGGATTCGTCCCCACGATGGGCGCGCTGCATGACGGCCACCGTGCGCTCATCCAAGCAGCACGACGACGTTGCGATGCACTCGTTGTGAGTATCTTCGTGAACCAGGCGCAGTTCGGCCCGCGCGAAGACCTCACGCGCTATCCTCGCCCGATTGCCAAGGATCGGGCGCTGTGCCGCGAAGAAGGGGTGGATGTCTGCTTCGAGCCGACAGCCGACGTGATGTATCCCGAGGGCTTTCAAACGGTCGTGACGCTGCCGGAAATTGCGCGTCGATGGGAAGGTGAGGCGAGACCCCATCACTTTCCCGGTGTTGCTACGGTGGTGACGAAACTCTTCGGAATGGTCCGTCCCCATCTCGCCTTGTTCGGCCAGAAGGACTATCAGCAGGCTGCGCTGGTTCGACAACTGGTGAAGGACCTCAATCTTGGCGTGGAGATCGAGGTGCGCCCGACGGTCAGAGAAGCGGATGGGCTGGCCATGAGTTCACGCAACGTCTATCTCAACGCCGACGAGCGGATGGTCGCCCCCTGGCTCTCTCGAGCACTCCGAACAGGCAAACAGGCCATCGAAGGCGGAATGAAGGATGGAGCGGCGATTGAACGGAGCATGCGGAAAGCCATCGAGCAGGCACCGGCCATTCACGTCGAGTACCTGGCCGTCTGCAACCCCGACAGCCTGGAGCCTCTATCCAGCGTCACCCATCGTGCGGTGATCTTGGGTGCCATTCGAATCGGATCGATCCGCTTGATCGACAATCTACTGGTAAATGCACCTGCCAGAAAGAGTCGGGCTAGGCGTTGAGCATGGGATCGAGACCTTGACCGACTAAGAGCCCAAGCACCACCTGGCCCAGACGGCGGTAATGATCCGGTGGGACTTCCAGGAAACGGATGCCCGTCGAGGAGGGGTGAACGGAACAGACCATCGCCGTCTCGATATAGATCGCGTCGTCCTCTACCGTGGGCTTCAAGAGCAATTCGATAAAGGCCCCCTTCGAGAACCCCGTCGTCTGCAAGGTGCATCCATCCATCGAAATGTCGGTAATGCGGTTGGTCATCGACTGTTTGCTGTCGAGCACCTGCACTTCGATGGAGGCGGGAAGGCGCGTGTACTGCCGCCGATCGAACGCCTGGGTGTTGTACCGTGCACCGGCATAGTAGGCACGAAAACGATTGGTGCAGAGCTGACAGCGAAATGGGAACACATTCACGCGGCTCAAGAAACGCTCGAGCATACCCTCCTGGTAGGTCACGCGAACGAATGACGCTCCGCAAATAGGGCAATGTAGTTCTCTCATGAACTGGAACGGGCCTCCTGCTGCTGCGCCGTCATTTGCTCGGCGAGAATGGGTTCGATGCAGGCGGGCGAGTACGTCGCAGGCTTGACCCATTTCCCATCTTCACGCTTATAGCCGCCGACCTTGCTCATGTTGGATCGATGTACTTCTCGAAAGACCGGAGGCATGTCGATGCCATAGGACACCGCCGTGCCGTAGACGACGTAGAGAAGATCCGCCATCTCCTTCGCAATAGACGACAGATCGTCTGAAGCGAGCGCCTCTTTTAACTCGTCGAATTCTTCTTGAATGAGCCGGACACGTAATTCGCGCGTCCGCCCGTCGGCGACCGTCGGAACTGGACTGACGACGATATCGAAATTCCGGTGAAAGGCTTCGACCATTCCCTGTTCGTCTGCCATCGGGCACTCCTCATTCATGCTCAAAGGGTAACGCCTTGCGTGAAACCAGTTCCACGGGGTCCAACAACGGAATCTCTTTCTCCGACGACACGCCAAGCTCCTTGAACCGTCGAGCGGCCGGCAAGATCCTCGTTTCCAACGACCCGACTGCCTTGTTGTAGGCCAGGACGCTCTTCCCGAGCGCCTGCCCGACGTCGTTCAAATGCTCGGTTAGCACAGCCATCCGCTCGTAAAGATCCTTCCCCAATCGTCCGGCTTCCTCGGCATGCTCGGTCAATCGCTCCTGCCGCCATCCGTAGGCGACCGCCCGCAGGAGCGCCATGAGTGTCGTGGGAGTGGCCAGCACCACGCTTCGAAGAAATCCGTCTTCAATCAGCCGTGGATCATGCTCGAGCGCGGCACCGAGAAACTGTTCGCCCGGCAAGAACAACACGACAAACTCGGGGGCCTGCGCAAATTGATTCCAGTAGGCTTTCACGCTCAACTCGTCCATACGCGACCGGACTTGAGCGGCATGCCGACGCATGCCTTCGAGGCGCTGCTCCTCGGTCGGTGCTTCATGCGCGTCCAGATAACCTGCCAACACCGTCTTGGCATCCACGATGATCTGCCGTCCACCCGGCAACTGAACGACCATGTCGGGACGGAGCCGACTACCGTCGACCGTGATCGACTCCTGCTCGAAGAAATCACAATGCGCCACCATGCCGGACAATTCGGCCACGCGCTTGAGCGTAATCTCACCCCATTGGCCGCGGACGGCCGGAGCGCGTAACGCTTTCACAAGGTTGCCGGTCTCCGACTGTAGCTTCTGCTGCGATTCGGCCAGAAGCTTGAGATGCTGATCGAGGCCTCCATAGGCTGCTTGTCTCGATTGCTCCAGCTGCCGGAGCTGGTCGTCGTAGCGGTGCAACGAATCTTGTAGAGGCTGAACCAAACTATCGATCGCCTGTTGCCGTTGGGCGAGATCGCCCTTCGCCTCGGCTTGGAGCGTCTCGAACGAGCTACGAGCAAGATTGAGAAAGGCTTCGTTGTTTTGTTTGAGGGCTTCGCCGGAGAGGGCCTGAAAGGTCTCGGCCAATTCCTGTCGGGCCTGGCCCAGCAGAGTCTTTTGTTCGTTGAGATGGAGCGCGGCCTCAGCCGACCTGGTCTCCGCCACCGCACGTGCCCGAGAGGCCTCCGAGAGATCCTCTCTGATCCGATCGAGGTCTAGGCAATTTTGTCGTACCTGCCGACGCAATTCGTCCGCCAGCGACTCTGCCCGCTGCGCCCGTTCACTCGTGGTCAGCAGTTGTGCCTGCAGGCTCGCACGCACACGGGACGCAATCCAGAACCCGGCGATCAGCGCGCCGAGGAGGCCCCCGACGAGAATCCCTAAACCAAATGCTGCGCTATCAATCATGGGTGACCGTCCA
>JANYAJ010000043.1 GCA_025361385.1 Nitrospira sp. | reverse complement strand
ATTCGGCTTTTCCCGCAGTTTCCGCCGAGTCAAATTTCGGACTGGTCGCTTGTGGGGCGAGCGCGTTTGCGCGTGGTTGGTCCTGTTTTTTGGCCTTCTTCTCCTGCTTGACTGGTTCGGCGGCCCAGGTGTCGGCCGGGCTGATCGTTGCCAGGCAGATTGCGATCACTCCGATTGCGATCGTGATTCTGGAACCTGTTGCTGTATACATGACCGGCCTCCGATCTCTTTGCTGAGCGCACAGACGTCTCATTGATCACCGGTCTTGAAGTCGGTTGAATCAATCTTCGATCGTCGAAATATCGCCAAGGTCTTGTCCAAGCTCCTTGGCTTTGAGCACCCGCCGCATGATCTTGCCGGACCGGGTTTTGGGGAGTGACGGCACGATGTCGACTTCGGACGGTACGGCGATTTTTCCCAACTCCTTCAACACTTGATCCTTGATCGACTGGATCAGCGCCGGGCTTTCCACTTCCCCCTGTTTCAAAATGATGAAGGCTTTGATGGACTCGCCGACGAGCTTGTGCGGTTTGCCGATCACCGCGGCTTCCGCCACGGCGTGGTGACTGACCAGTGCGCTTTCCACTTCGGCGGTGCCGAGCCGGTTGCCGGCCACTTTGATCACGTCATCGGCGCGGCCCATGAACCACATGTAGCCGTCTTCATCTTTGTGGCAGATGTCTCCGGCGCTGTAGCAGTTCGGGATCTGGTTCCAATAGGTCTTGTAGCGCTCCGGATCTTTGTAGATGGTCCGCATCATCGCAGGCCAGGGCTTCTTGATCACGGCAAATCCGCCGGCGTTGGCGGGGAGGCTGTTGCCTGCGCTGTCCACCACATCGGCTTCGATGCCGAGGAATGGTCTGGTGGCGGAGCCTGGCTTCAAGGGGACAGTCGGCAGGGGGGTAATCATGATGGATCCTGTTTCGGTCTGCCACCAGGTGTCCATGATTGGTTTGTCCCCCCCGGTCGCGCGGTGGAACCATTCCCAGGCTTCCGGATTGATCGGTTCGCCCACGCTGCCCAGGATACGGAGGGTGGAGAGGTCATATTTCTTGGGCCAGTCCTCCCCATACCGCATGAGCAGACGAATGGCGGTGGGGGTCGTATAAAAAATCGAGACGCCGTAGCGTTCAATGAGATCCCACCAGCGGCCCGGTGTTGGATAATCCGGCTTGCCTTCGGCGGTCAGGATCGTGGCGCCGTTCAGGAGGGGGCCATACACAATATAACTATGGCCGGTGACCCAGCCAGGATCGGCGACGCAGAAATAGACATCGTCTTCTTTTAGGTCGAAGACGTATTTCGTCGTGATGTAGGTCCCGACCATGTAGCCGCCATGGACATGGACCACGCCCTTGGGTTTGCCGGTCGTACCGGAGGTATATAGGATATAGAGCGGATGTTCAGCATCCAGAGGCTCAGCTTCACAGACCGCTTTTTCGTTCTTCAGCCAGTCGTGCCAATCAATTTCTTTCGGCGAAGCCAGCGCGACTCCCGGGGTCTGTCTTCGCAGCACCACGACTCGCTCAACGGTGGGGGAGTTGGCGACGGCTTGGTCGACCACCCCCTTGAGGTTAAGAGCTTTTCCCCGGTCAAATCCGACGTCGGCCGTAATGACCAGTTTGGCTTCGGCATCTTGAATGCGGTTCGCAAGGGCCGGCGCGCTGAACCCCGAATAGACCACACTATGGATCGCGCCGATACGGGCGCAGGCGAGCATGGCGACAATCTGTTCGGGAACTTTCGGAAGGTAGATCGTAACCCGGTCACCCTTCGTGATTCCCAGTTTCTTGAGCGCATTCGCGCAACGATTGACCTGTCGATAGAGTTCCCCATAGGTGATGACCCGTTCCTGGTCCTGCTCACCCACCCAGATGATGGCAACCTTGTTCTTGCGCCAGGTTTTGACGTGACGGTCTAGACAGTTGTAGGCAATGTTACAAGTGGCGCCGACGAACCACTTGGCCCAGGGATAGTTCCATTCTAAGACTTTGGTCCAGGGAGAGAACCATTCCAGCTCTTTGGCAACGTTGCTCCAGAAGCCCTCCGGGTCGGCAATCGATTTCTTATAGGCGCTGTCGTAGTCTTGAATATGAGCCGCGGCTTTGGTCTGAGCGGTCGGCTGATGCACACGGCTTTCCTTGAGGAGGGTGTCGATGTTCTCTGACATAGTCGGGATCACTCCTTTAGCAGGATGCTGAAACAGTCCGCCAGCATCGTTCTCGAAACCCGTGAAGCGTGAATCGTGACGCGTATCTCGCAAAAGTTTTCATCTGGGTTTGCGACGAGATACGAACGACGCTTCACGAACGACGGACACACAGCCTTGGTATTATGCTGGAGGACCAGGGGGAACTCAACTACAGCTGCGATTGCTGTTGCGGTGCGCCGTTTCTTGACAGTCGCGCAGAGGCGAGAGTAGGCTGAATTTATTCTGCGTAATACACGAGGTCGGCTTAATTGATGTTGCCTATCGTTTCGCGAGCACCGCGGCACTTCCTTCTCGCGCTTCTTTCCTGCTTGCTACTCGCAATGGTCTGTCTGCCATCGGCTTCCGCCCAACTGGGAAAGCCGGAAGGGCTCTACTACAAGTCGTGGGCTATTATCATCGGGGTGGAGAACTATCTTTTGGCTCCGAAGATTCCCGGCGCGATTGAAGATGCCAAGGCAGTGGCCCAATCCTTCCGCCAATTAGACTTCGACGAAGTCGTGGAACTCTACGACAAGGATGTCAGTTTTCGCCGTCTGCAGCAGACGCTTTCCGATTTTTTGCCCCGCAAGGTCGGTCGGCATGATCGGCTTGTGCTCTATTTCGTCGGGCATGCCGGGATGACACAAGATCTCGACGGCAAGGAGCTGGGCTATCTCGTCCCCTGGGATGCGCAGATAGGGAACGTGTCCAAATCCATAACGTTTGAGCAGCTCAAAGAATTCAGCCGGCGGAGTGCGTCCAAACATACGCTCTTCCTCGTGAACGCGGCGGTTCGCGGCTGGGAGGTGAGCACGGCTCAGCCCCTCTCCCTTGAAGGGCGCTTGGCCCCGGAAGACGATACGGAGCGGCGAGCAGTGCAGCTCTTGACGGCGGGCGATAAGGGAGAGTCCCTGAGTCAGGAGAATGGGAAGAGTGTCTTCGTGCAGGTGTTGGTGAATGGACTGAGTGGCCTGGCCGATGGCAATAAGAATGGCTGGCTCATGGCTTCCGAAGTTGGGGACTATGTGAGACAACAAGTTGTGGAGCGGTCGAAGGGTGCTCAGCATCCGCTCTTCGCACAGCTTGAAGGGGACGGGGATACGGTCTTGATCGAGGGGCGAAAGGCCGCTTTTGTCGCAGGGGCAGGGCCTCAGTCTCAGGCCGAACAACGGCAGGCTGCAAAGACGCAGTATGAACAGGCGTTTGCATTGCTCCAAACCGGGAAGTTGGCCGAGGAAGCGCTGGAGCGGCTGAACAAAGCCTTGGAATATGACCCCACATTCGGCGATGCCTATGTGCTCAAGAGTTATGTGTTGTTAGAAGTGATACCGAACCTTGATGCCGCGGTATCGGCGGCGAAGCTGGCGGTAGAGTATGCGCCGAAGAACCCGGACTCTCAGTATACGCTTGGGTTGATTTACGAAAAACGCGGGCAGTATGCCGAGGCCGAGCGCGCGATGCAGGCGGCGCTGGTGGTCAATCCCAACTATGTGGATGTCTATTTCTCGTTGGGGATTCTCTATGCGGACGAGATGAAGGATCAGTCCAAAGCAGTCGAGGCCTTCACGCGCTATCTCGAACTCGGGGGAAGTCATGCTCGCGCCCGAGCTGCCGTTGCACAACAGTCATCACCCGCCGCTCCTGTGGTACCCTCTGCGAAGCCTTAGGGTTTTTCTCCTCCCTTGAGATACCCCAGTCCGATCTTGACCGCTTTCCGTGTAATTTCTGCCCAGCGGACTTGAGGGTATTCGGCAAGGACCGCGGCTGCTTTGGGATCTTGTACTTCCATGTTCACAATCTTAATGATACCGTCATTGATCTGAATGTCTGCCACGGGATCCTCCTAAATGAGTACAGTGAGTGGGTCAACCGTTGAGCGCCTGTTGCGTTGACTGAGGTAGGGGTGCATGTTAGCATGCTTTCGTTTGGATTCTCGAACGTTTGTCGCTGGCATCTGCCGCTGTGACGTGCTGTTTCACGGTCCAGGTCATCACCAAGGAGGCAAGGGTATGAATAGGGTACTGGGATTCAGGTCGAGGCTAGTCGGGGGGGGAGTCGCTGTTGCACTGATGATCGGACTTGCTGCTTGCGGCGGGCCTCCGAAGTGGGTCAAGCAAGGGTCCGGAGCCTTTAACGAGAAAGATAGTAAGGCCTTTTATGGCGTCGGGTCCGTGTCCGGTGTCCGGAATGAGCCGCTGGCTTGGGATACCGCTGAAAATCGTGCCAGAGCTGAAATCGCCAAGACCTTTGAAACCTATACCGGCTATCTGATGCGCGATTATGCGGCCTCCACGACAGCCGGAGACTTTACGAAGAACACGGAAGAGCAGAATGTCGAGCGGGCCATTAAGACGGTGACGACGACGACGCTCAGCGGTGTGCGTCCCATCGAGCGGTACAAGGACGAGAAAACGAACACCTACTACGTGTTGACCAAGCTGAATCTCGAGGAGATGAAGGATAATCTTGAGAAGGCGAAGGAACTCAACGCACAGGTTCGTGACTACGTCAGAAAGAATGCCGATAAGCTTTTCGATCGGCTTGAGAAAGAAGAAGATAAACGGGCGCCGAAGTAAGGGCTCTGCCTCATCGACTGCCAATGGCTGCATGTGCAAGGAGGTATCGCGTGATCGTGATGGATCGTGGACGAATCGGGGTCATGGCGCTGGCGGTGCTGTTGTTGGCCGGTTGTGCACAGGAAACGAAAATTACCAGGGTTGACTCCGGGGTCGTCACGGATTTGAGCGGGCGTTGGAATGATACCGATTCCAGGATTGTCGCGGAATCTATGGTCAAAGAGGCGTTGGAGTATCCCTGGCTCAATAATTTTGCCAGTTCGAAGCATCGCCAACCGGTCGTGGTCATTGGGGCCATTCAGAACAGCAGTCACGAACATATCAACGTCAACACGTTTGTAACTGATCTTGAACGTGAGCTCACGAATTCCCAAAAAGTGACGTTTGTGGCTGGAAAAGGAGATCGTGAGGAGCTGCGTACTGAGCGCAAAGAACAGGCGATGTATGCGCGCGAGGATACGCAGAAAGCGCCGGGAAAAGAGATCGGTGCCGATTACATGATGAAGGGCAGCATTGCCACGATTCTCGACGAGGCCGACGGGACGAAGGCGGTGTTCTACCAGGTCGATCTCCAGATGGTAGATTTGGAGAGTAATGCCAAGGTCTGGTATGGCCAGAAGAAGATCAAGAAAGTTGTCGAAAAGAAACGTTCCATTTTTTAGGCTCCACAACCTCCGTTGAGCTGTCTTGCCTCACGCCCCACCGCCCTTCTTCAGGCACGGTGGGGCTTTTTTGTTTTCACTCAGTTTCTCGTTGCCCTGGTGGCCTTCGTGTTGCTGGCCGGATGCGGTCCCTCTGTTAATCGGTATCTCCTCATTGAAACCAGTCTTCGCGCCCACGACCCCAAGGGCGCCGATGCCATTGTCGCTGCAGCAGAGAAAGACTATGGGGCGAAAAGCCGGGTGCTCTACGGTATGGACCGAGGCATGACGCTTCAACTCGCCGGCGATTATCAGCAGAGTAATGCGGTGCTCGAACAGGCAGAGGATGAGGTCGATCGCCTCTACACGAGGAGGATCCGAACGGAAACGCTCGCATTCATGACGAACGATACGGCGTTACCCTATGAGGGTGATTCCTATGAGCAGGTGCTCATCAATGTCTTGAAGGCCCTTAATTATGCGACGGTGGGCCAGTGGCAGGATGCGTTGGTCGAGGCCCGGCGTATCGATCATCGACTCAATGTCCTGTCGGATCGGACCAAGGAGAAGAATGCCTATCGGGATGACGGTTTCGCCCGTTATCTGACCGGCATTCTGTATGAGAGCACCGGGGATGTGAATAATGCGTTTATTGCCTATCGGAAGGCGTATGAGACTCTTGAGGCGACCCGCGCATGGTCCCATACGGCCGTGCCCTCTCAGTTGCGGGTTGATCTGCTCCGAACGGCCGAGGCGCTGCACTTCACGCAAGAGTTAGCCGAGTACCAACAGGCTTTTCCTGAGATGAAATGGGAGAGCAGTCAGGCGCTGCAACAACTCGCTCAAGTGGTTGTGATCAGCTATAATGGCCGCGCGCCACACAAGGAGGATCAGCTTCTTGATCTGCCGATCAGTCTCGATGCCCTTCAGTTGGTGTTGCTGAATCGCGGAATTTCGCAGTCGAGTCGGCAATCCAATCGAGGGGTGGACACGGTGTTGTATGGACTGAATGGCCGCGTCGTTCGTGTGGCCTTACCGCGTCTCGTTCCACAGAAGACGCAGGTGAGGGTTGATACCGTTAATCTGATTGCAGACAATGGTTCGCGGGTTGTGGTGAACACGGAGTTGGCGCATAACGTGACGGCACAAGCAGATAAAGCGCTGTCGGAACGAATGGCCGGCATCACAGTCAAGGCCCTAGCCCGTGCTGCCACGAAGTTTGCGTTGGCCGAGGGAGCAACGAGAGGGGCGCAGCAGGCAGCAGGGAAGGATGCGGCGCCCTGGGTGGGCCTGCTCGTCGGACTGCTGACGAAAGGACTGGCTGTGGCATCCGAAGAAGCAGACAAGCGGAGCTGGCAGACATTGCCCGATGAAATTCATCTTGCGCGGGTCTGGGTTCCCGCTGGTCGTTACCAGGTGCAGCATTCAGCCGGTGGCCCTCTTGAGCCGTTGAAGCCTGAAACCCTGCGGACCCTCTCTGTTGGGCCTGGCGAGACTGCAGTCGTGATCCAACGGGTGATGCCATGAGAGACGGATCGTCGTTCGTGAGCCGGATCGGAATGGCGCTGATTGCGTTGTGTGCTTTCTCCGGCTGTTCCTGGTTTGGAGGGCACGCGAAACCAGACTGGATTGACGGGGTGAGTACGGCTTATCCGTCCGGACAATATCTTGTGGGCGTGGGACAGGCGGAAAGTCGTGCGACAGCTGAAGATCGCGCCTATGCTGCAGTGGCCAGGATTTTTAAAGCCGAGGTGAGCGCGCAAGCCAAGGATTGGGAGTCGTATCTGCTGATTGAACAGCGGGGGTACAGCAACGCTGAACGGCGTCTGACCCTCGACAATCTGACGACTGTATCGACCGACAAAGTGTTGGAGAACGTCAAGGTCGTCGATCGGTGGGTCGATGGGCACAGCGGCCTCCACTATGCCTTAGCGGGGATGCAGCGGTCGCAGGCAGAGGCCTCGTTCATGGAAAAGATCACCGAGCTGGACCGATCAATCGGAGACGATGTCGGTGAGGCTCGCCACCCCTCTGATAAGTTGGCCAAAGCCAGGGCATTAAGACGGGCTGCCAGAAATTTGGTGCTGCGTGAGACCTATAATGCCGACCTTCGTGTGATTCGCCCGAGTGGGCAGGGGACCGCTGCGGCCTATCGCGTGAGCGAGCTCACGCGTGAGCTCGAGCAATTCCTCGCGACGAATCTTGTGATCGTAGTAGCGGTGACCGGCGATCAGGCAGAACCGGTTCAGCGTGCCTTGACGGAGGGTCTGCTGAAGGAAGGGTTGCAGGTCACGAGTCGTCTCGGGGGTGGAGATCGATCGATGGGCGGCGATACCAACGGACCATCCCCGGAGTTGCTGGTGAGGGGCATGGTACGGGTATGGCCCATCGACGTGCGCGATCCGCAGTTCAAGTTCATGCGTTGGTGCAGCGATTTCGAAGTCGTGGATGTCGCCAGTCAGCGAGTGGTTGGCGCTTTGTCAAAGGGCGGGAAGGAAGGCCATTTGTCTGAGCGTGAGGCGACAGCTAAAGTTGTGCGAGTCATGCAGCATGAGTTTTCTGCCGATGTGGCGAAGGCCATTGCGGCACATGTGTATGGAGAGGCGGAATTGCCGGCATTATCGAGCCAGCTTGCGGGATGTCCGCGGGATGGACAGGTCTCTATGCCGGCGTCAGCACCCCACTAATTCAGAGAGAGAGGGAGAGGGTATGGCCAAAGCGAAATCAGGAGCAGGACAGACAACCACTCGTGCACCACGGAGCCGCGGCCGCGGGTTGACGGTCACACATCAGCGAGTTCCCAGCCGTTTGGCGAAACGCCGGCTTGGCGATCGCCTCAAGAACGACACCGCGTCGTTCAACCAGGGGAATCTGGCCGATAAGTTTCGGAAAGAGGGGTATGACGAGTTGCCGCTGGATGAAATCCAAGATCGGCTCTCAAAAATGCCGGGCCCCTTGGCTGCCATCATTCTGAAGGGGAGGGTCTGATCGCATGCCGTACTACTATTTCGATTCAACGGCGTTGGTGAAACGGTACAGCATGGAGCGCGGCACACGTATCATCGGCAAGCTGATGGTGAAGCGGGGGATGGTCGCGATTGTGCCAACATGGTCCGTGACCGATTTTTATACGGCATTCTCGAATCGAGCCCACCACGGAGACATCACCCGTGACGATTGTTACTCGGTGATTCATAAGTTCGAGAAAGAGTCGCAGGAGGGTCTCTTCCAGTTCATCGCCCCGACGATGCAGACCTATTTGGCGACGAAAGAGCTTGCCCTGGAGTATCCGGCCCTTCGCTCACCGCAGGTCTTGCATTTGGCGCTGGCGTTGGAACTCAAGCCGTTACGCTTGACCGTCGTTAGTGCCGATCAGCAATTGCTGACGGCCTGTCGTTCTGCTGGCCTGCATATCATTAACCCGGAAGACGACTAGTTCGGGAAGTGCTCAGTGCTGAGATCGGAGTGGGCAGAAGAGGCAGGTGTTAGCGGCACTGATAGTCGGCGATCAGCGAGTCGATGACGGTCACCCACTCAGTGGCTGCCTCGCGGAGTTGGGTGGCCTTCGTTGCGATTGGGCCTGGTGCATTCTTCCCGTGATTGAGCGTTGTGAGTGCCTGCTGGAGGCTCTGTTGGGCGAGTGAGAGGCTTCCGCAGACTCCCGAAGAGGCGGGCAGTTGGCCTCCTGCCCGGCGAAAGAGAGCTATGGCTCGATAGCTATGCTCCTGTGCACGAAACAGGGTCTCGGCGCCTTGGAATAGACGAACGGCTGAAACGTCCTCCTGATGGGTCTTGGCAAGCAATTTGGCCATGAGTGCTGCGCGTCCCATGTTCATGGCGGCGCCTTCCGGGTCCTCGTTTGCCATCGCCTCCTCGGCCTTTCCCTGTAATCGATCCATTTCTGCTTCATTGCCGATTACTTGGGCTGCCACCATATTGACCACGACCAGCGCAACCCCACCAGAGAGACAGAGTATAGACAGCAATGTCATGGATCGGGTTGCGGATGGTCGTGCTAGGGGTCTGTGTTCCTGTGATGAGTCAGGAGCGTGAGGGATCATCTTCGTACTCTACGCAACGTGTGTCGGTTCATGCAAGTTGCCACGTTGGCAAGGCGATCAGTATAATCGCCCCAGCGAATCGCGTTGCTCAGCGCCGATCGCGCTGCGCGGACCTCACTCTCATCTATGGTTCTCGATAATCGCAGAGGCACTTGTGCGGGAGGGGGGCTGTTCGCAGAACAGTGATCTCCTCGGTGAACCCGGCAGCGAAACGTTCGGCAGAATTGGTGTGACCTCGTAACGAAGGAGCGGCCCTGTGCAGTATTGGGTGAAAATTGTGTTTGTCGACAATCAGGAATTGCTGGTCAAGGATGCCATCCGTCATACCATCAGCGACGACATGGAAGTGCTGGAGGTCGACTCGGCGAAGGAAGTGCTCATCATTCCCATGAAGCAGATCAAGTATCTGGCCTGCGACGCCACGGTATTTGCGACGAAGAAGCCTGGCTGAGGAGTCGTATTTTGCTCGGTGGGTGCAGGCGATCTCTTACGTGACCTGAGCTAAGATGTCGAGGATGGCCTCATTCCACCCTGCCGGCCCGATGCCGGGTGCGCGGATCATCCCTGACAGGTGTATGTCAGGGTCATAGGATCCGTCGGGTTTCTGAACCAGAATCGGGTAGTCCACCATGGCAAGTAGGGGCGCATCGTTGATGCTGTCTCCGATCCCAACCGTTTCAATCCGTTCCGTCTCTCCACGCAATCGTTGTTGGCGGTGATAGCAGCGCAGGAGCACGGACGCCGCCGCTCCCTTATCGTTCTCTCCCATCAGATGAAAGAGTCGTCCTCCCTTTGTCCATCGAAGTCCCCGGGTGACGATTTGCCGACAGACTTCTTCGATGAGCGCCTGTGGGCCTTGTAGGAGAAACGGTTCGTCGTATTCCCGCTGCTTGGCCAGGATGGCATCGGCATAGGGAAGTTCGGTTGCCTGCATGATGGCTTCTACCGAGAGATCTCCGAATCCTTGCAACGGCGTTTCAACAGCATGTTCGATTTGCTTCAGCACGTCTCGCAGCATGTGATAGGGCAGGCCTAATTCGATGATCTGGTAGGGAGCCTTGGTTCGCATCCGTTCCAAGGGGAAGTCGAAGAGGCCATGAGGGACAAACACCGCGCCGCCGTTTTCGACAATGAAGGGATCGTGAAGACCGAGGCGTTGTCGAATTGGTTCTATCTCTGCGCGCGTTTTGCTCGACACCAACACGAGCGGGATGCCTTGCTCTCGGAGCGCCGTCAGGGCTGGTATAGCCGCCTCGTAGGAGTAGGTCGTGCCGTCGAGGAGCGAACCGTCCAAGTCTGTAAAGACAATCAAATTGGGCATGGTCTTGTGCCGTCATAAGTGATGCAAATCATCGACCGCGCTGGATTTGGATCGGGCCCCCAGTCGTCGCTCCAAGAACCCTTTCGCGAGATCGGCGGAGCCGAGTCCAAATGCGATCGCGCCGGCCAGGACGATCCCTCCCCAGGTAATGCCGAATCCCACGACCACGATATGCTCAGCAATGCCAAGTTGCTCCAGTGCCATGGCGCCGGCGAGGACTTGGAGTCCCCAGCGGGAACAGGCTGCGATGAGTCTCGCGGGAGGCAGTCCGGCATTGACGGCGGCGATGAGAACAGCTTGAGAGGCGAAGTTCGAGAGAAAGTACCCGGCCAGGAGAATCACCGCTGCCGTCACCAGGTGAGGCACATAGGCCAGCAGTGACTGGGCGAACTGGTTGATCGGAGTCAGGTTCAGGGCACCCAACGCCCCAATCGCGGCCAGCAGGAGCACCATCCAATAGATGCTGCGGCCGACGAGGCGAGAAGGATCGGTTTTGACTCCTCCCCGCAGAAGCGCCGCATTCATCCCCAGTCGGTCACAGAGATGGTCGAAGCCGATCACGCGAAATAGCCGTTCAGCGAAGGAACCGAACGCCCACGCGGTGAAGAGGCCCCCGAGCAGGATAATGCCCATCGCGAGCACATTGGGAAGCACGGTCAATACCTGATGCCCGAGCAGTTCCAGCGGCCCTAGAAGTGCTTGATTGATGAAGTCATTCATGATCACCTCCTGCGTCGGTGGTCGTGTGGTGCAACAGCGCCGGCGCTCCGGCTTGCAGCGCCTGCGGTTGCCAACGTTCAATCAGATAGGGTTTCATGCGTTCAAACGTCTGGCACAAGGATTCGATCTTGTCCTCTGCCTCCATGGATGTGAGGCCTTGGGTGGCATGGACGAACGAGGCGGTTCGACCGAGGTAGAGGGGAGTCAGGGCCTTCAGGAGGTGCTCGCGCGGCATGACTTGCTTGTGATAGGCGATGGCCGCATCGTAGACGACCTGGACCCACAACTCATCGGTGATTCGACAGTCGGTGCTGGATGCTCCCCGGAGGTCGCACAACTGTGTGAACGTGTCGGTTGCCAGGATCTGCCGCCAGATGGGTTCAAGATCGGTGAGGCCCTGTCGATAGAGCGACACCATCCGTTCGACGTTGACATGGACCGGTTCGACTCCGACCTCGTAGGGGAACCCAAAGAGTGGAACCGGCCGCGATCCTTCTTGTTGAGACCACAGGCCTTCATGCAGTTCCATTGCGGCAAAAAGCGCTCCCACGACTTGCATTAACATGGCCGACAGGTCGGCTGCAGGATCCTTCGGATTATGGATTTTTGCGCCGAGGAAGCTTTGGCAGACCCGTGCACCGCTGGCGATGGCCTCGGTCGTCATCCAAATATCGATGCCGAACCGCGCCACCTCAGACTCCCAGACATGTTGGTCGAGATAATGGGCCGCGAGTGCACCGGAAAAGCCGAACTCCCCGCCGATAGGCTGGCGGATTCGTTGTCCGTAAAGGGCTCTGGTGAGCGGGTAGGCGATACTATTTGTAATCGTGCCGTCATATTTGTGGCGCAGATAGTAGGGAGCGACGTAGTCGTATCCCTCTTCCATGATCGGGCGGAGTAACAGTTCGATCCATTCCGGTGAAATGCTGCGGAGATCTGCGTCGACCACCGCGCAAGCCCTGGCCTTCAATCGCCGTGCAATCTCGAAGATCGTCCGGAAGGCACTGCCTTTTCCGGGAATGCCATGGTAGGGAGTAATGATTCGATGCAGGATGCTTTGCTGGTCGCCGATGAACAGATGTTGGAAGTCGACGGCGGTGCGGGCGACGATCGCCGGCGTCTCATCCGAAGAGCCCCCGTCTGAATTGACCAGGACGGCTCGACGGCCAGGGAAATGTTTGGCGAGCCCCACGCTCACGGCCCGCACGACATGGCCAACCGTGTCCGCATTGTTGTAGCTCGGAATCCCGACGAGAATCTCTGCCGAGCCAATATCGCGAATGCGAGCTTCCGTCGGTGCCGTAAGTGGTGTGAGTCCGGTGTTCATGACGGCGTGGCTACCGGTTCAGATGTGGGGTCCCAGGCATGATCCGCTTCGACGGCCTCAATGAGGCGATCGAAAATGTCTGGTACGGCATGGGCCACGCGGCTCCAGTTGGAAATCATGGGAACGCCCAGCGGATCGTCGAGAAAGCCCTCCGTGGCCAGCTTCATGCCTTTCAAGAACACCTCGACGGCCGTCCGTTCCTGGTGTCGGTCGAACGTGAGGCTGTTGATGGCCGCGTCGTTTTCGTAGCGGCTGATTGCTTCCTGCGCCGCTTGCAAGTAGGTCGCTCGCAAAGTTTTGAGAACCCCGTCGGATAAGATCACGCCTTCGCTCGCGAGGTTTCTAAAGAGCGATTTCGTGATATCGACGCACATCTTGAGGAGGCCGGCCTCGGGATCGTGATTCGAGAGCTCTTGATGTTTATGGTCATAGGCATCCGCAATATCGGCTTGGCAAATGCGGCGCAAGGCACAGTTCCGATAGACCTCTGAGAGGACCCCGATTTCGAGACCCCAGTCTCCTGGAATTCTATTCGTCCAGGCCAGGTCCCGCACCATGGCGAACTCACCGGCCAGCGGGTAGCGAAAGCTGTCGAGAAAGGTGAGGAGGGCGTGGGGGCCCACGAGCTGTTGCAGGCTTCTGATCATGGGGGTGAAGAATAAGCGTGTGACTCGCCCATGGAGCCGGTCGGTGACGCGGCTGTAGTAGCCTTTGCAGAATTCATAGCCAAGGTTCGGATTGGCGATGGGGTAGCATAGGCGCGCGAGATATTCCCGATTGTAGCTGGTGATATCGCAGTCGTGCAGGGCAATGACCTGACTTTGGTTTCGGGCCAACACGTAGCCGAAGGCTGTCCAGCAGCCTCGACCTTTGCCCTGCAGGCCGATATCGAGGTTGTGATCGACTAAGAGCTTGAGAATCGCTTGGATGCGTTCGCCGTCATTCCAGATGAGACGTACCCGCTGAGGGAGTTCGGAAAAGAACTGTTTGGCCAGGCGAAACTCCAAGGCCGAGGCGTGATCCAAGGAGATGACAATCTCGTTGAGGTACGTCACGGTCTTGAGGGTCTCTACAATGGCTTTCAATGCCGGGCGCCCCAATTCTGCATAGAGGGATGGGAGCACTAGCGCGATGGGGTTGACGCGCCCATACCGAGCTAACTCTCGTTCGAGTTGATCGACATTCGGCTGGCCGAGGCGGTGCAGCACCGTGACGACCCCGTTTTGGTAGAAGTCAGACATGTAGCCCTCCAATGAGTGAGTCGCCTGCCGCGGACTTGGCAAAGATAGGCAGAGAAATCAGGATAGGTTGTCGAAGCCGTGCACTGGATTCACCGCAGTGTTGCTCGTGGTATTAGAGCACTTGTGCAGGGGACGTGCCACTAGGGAAAGCCCTAAGTGCTGGCTGTTTAGGTTACAAAGGAGCGAGGGAGTGAAGAGGATGGTGGCAAAACCCTTCACATCCAAGGTGGAGAATGCCTGGATGTCCCCGCTATGGGCGATCGGTGGAGAGTCGTTTGGCAAGGCGATGGGCCAGTCTGATCATGCCTGCTGAGCGATCGGCTGGATTGAGCAGCACATTCAGGACGTGCAGGTGGCGGGAATCTGCTAAGGCGGCGGTGAGTCCTCGCTCAAATTCCTCTTGGGTTGTGATCCGCGTACCGACTCCGCCTCCGATCATGTCGCAGATTCGTTCGTAGTGCCATTCGTGGACATCGTTAAAGGGGCCTTCGAGAATCTCCCGTTCAGTGGAGTAGCCGCGATTGTTCAGGACAATGACGATCGGCGTGTGACCATATCGTACGGCGGTCGAGAGTTCCGTTCCGGTCATTTGAAAGGCGCCGTCTCCGACCAGCACGATTGGTCGAAGCGTGGGATCGGCAAACGACGCGCCTACGGCTGCCGGAACAGCAAATCCCATCGAGGTGTAATAGGCAGGAGAGAGGAATTCAAATCGTCGATGGACATGGAGATCGGCCGCAGCAAAGAGCGATTCCCCGACATCGGCGATCACGAGGGTTTTTTCATCCAGCGCACTATCCAGGTAGCGGAAGAGTCCATTTAAGGTCACGGGGGCATCCGGCGCAATGGTGCCTTGTGTCACAGGGGGCGGCACAGGCAGGGAACGAGAAGGAAATGAAGGCAGGGGATTGGTTGCCAGTGCCCGCACGAAGTCTTGAAACCGGATCGCATCGTAGCGATGGTGCTTGATGGCCACCCGGTCGGCGGTCGCATGAATCGTGCGGCCTTCTATCAGCAAGGGCGAATCGGCATTGAGATCCTCAACGTCGGATAAGATCGATCCCAGGATCAGGAGACAGTCTGATTCGTTGATGTACTGCTGAACCTCGTCACGTGCGATCAGGCCGCCATACACGCCGACGTAGAGCGGATGGTCTTCACGAATGACGGATTTTCCTAACAGGGTCGAGGCGATGGGAACATTGAGCTGTTCGACCAAGCGTGTCAATTCGTCTTGTAGGCCGAATCGTCCGATCTCTGCGCCGGCTAAGATGGCAGGGCGCTTGGCGGAGGCCAGCATGGCACGGACTTCGGCGAGGGCTTCGTTCAGCGCGGCTGTGTCGCTCGGTTCGTCGTCGAGGCAAAGGGGGCGCAAGGGATGCGCGAGTGGCGTATGGACGAGGTCCCGAGGGATTTCGATATAGATGGGGCGGCGATAGCGCAGTAGGGCTGCAAAGGCCCGGTCCATCTCTCGTTCAGCGGTTGTGGGATCATCCAGCGAGACGGCGGCCACTGTGATTTTCTCGAAGACCTCACGTTGTGTCGAGAAGTCCCGCACCATGTGGTGCATGTAGGGTGTGCGAACTCGCTCCGAGAGTCCCGGCGATCCGGTGAGCAGCACAACCGGCGATCGTTCTGCGTAGGCGCAAGCGATGGCGTTGACGCAGTTGAGTCCCCCGACGCAATAGGTGACGCAGACGGCTCCGATGCCGTTGATGCGGGCATAGGCGTCGGCGGCAAATCCCGCGCAATCCTCGCGCGTCGTGCCGACGTGGCGGATCGGGGATGATTCGAGCAACTGGTAGAGGCTGAGGACATAATCACCGGGGATTCCAAAGATATGACGGACACCCAGCTGATGGAGCCGGTCAATCACGGCGGAACCGATGGTCGGTATTCGTGTCATTGCGGGGCGTCCCGGTTTACGGAGGGGGAAATAGGCTCTGTGTCACGCACAGCTGCAGCAAACCACAGCGCGCGGTAGCCGTCAAGCAGGCAGATGCGTGAGGAAGGACTTGACGTGCGGTCCGCGCCATTGGATAAATACGGCATGACTACACATGATGATAATCCACGCGGTCAGGTTCGGCTCTCTCGTACACGTGCCGTCGAGGAGCCGGGGCATCTTTGGATCTATGCCGGTTATATCGAGGCGGTCAGCGGCGCGCCGGTCTCAGGCGATGTGGTCGATGTCCTATCGCCGAATGGACGATTTTATGCCAGGGGCCTCTACAATCCTGAGTCCAAGATCCGCGTACGGATCCTGACATTCGAGGACGAGCCCATTGCCGAACAGTTTTGGAAGGCGCGGATTGCGCAGGCAGTCAGGCTGCGCAAGAAGGTCGTCACCGGCACCAATGCCTACCGCCTCATCTATGGAGAGGCGGATCGGTTGCCTGGCTTGATCGTCGATCGCTATGACGATGTCCTGGTCATGCAGACCCTCTCTTTCGGTATGGACCGTCGGAAAGATCTACTCGCCGACATCTTATGCCAGGAGTCTGGAGCAACCCGGGTGTATCTGCGCAACGATGCCAAGAGCCGTACGTTGGAGGGCTTGCCGGTGGAGCGAGGTTTCCTTCGAGGGGGTGGTGCCACGATCGTCGATATCCACGAGGGGCCTGCTCGATTTCTTGTCGACATTGAACGAGGGCAGAAAACCGGTTGGTTCTGCGACCAACGGGAAAATCGATTGGTGGCAGCGCAATTCGCGTCGGGTGCAGAGGTGCTGGAGGTATTTGCCCATACAGGAGCCTTTGGCATTCATGCAGCGCTCGCAGGCGCGAAGTCGGTCGAAGGATTGGATGTCAGCGAGGAGGCGCTGGCACTTGCGCGCAACCATGCGGTCTTGAACAAGGTGGATAATCGTTGTGTCTATCGACCTGCGGATGCGTTTGTGGAGATGCGACAGCTCGAACGGGCTGGGCGCCGCTACGACCTCGTGTTGCTCGATCCGCCGGCCTTTGCTCGCAGTAAACAGGCCGTGCCTCGTGCCTTGGCAGGATACAAAGATGTCAATCTACTTGGGATGCGGCTTACAAAGCCGGAAGGATTTCTGGTCACGAGTTCCTGCTCACACCATGTCACGGAACAGGAATTGTGGACGGG
>JANYAJ010000385.1 GCA_025361385.1 Nitrospira sp. | reverse complement strand
TACATACTCCGATTGAACATGATACTCCGAGTCGACACGATATGTCACAATTCTGATTCCTTCTGACATCCGTTCCCTCTTGAAAAATCTAGAAAAGCCACGGCAGGTCAGCCGAGCCCACAAATACCAGGATGCGGCTCGACGAACCGTTTCGAACAACCTTGCAAGCCAAGAGCCCGGTTAAAATCCGAAAAAAGAATTACGGGCATGGAACACGTGACGTTTGGTGCCGACAGACCAAAGACCGATGTGCCGATGTGTCAATCAAGGATTGGAACAAACCAGGATCGTCAACGGGGTTCAATATGCCAGCGGCAATTCGGTATCGACTGAATAAACAAATCCCTCCGTGAGACTATCGAGTATCTTTGAAAATTATGCGAGGCAACACCGGCAGACGAAACTCGACGTGAAAAATGACGAGCCGCACACGGAGACGGGTGGGTCATACAGCCTGTCCTCGGGCTAATCGAACGACTGACGGTACCGCAGCTCGACGGGCTTCGCTCATAATGCTGGTGAGAAATCTGGGGTGAGGGAAGTCGATCAACAGCTGCAGGATGACCCACGTACCATTCTTAACCGACATGAGATGCGACTGATTACCGAGAGATCTTCGAGAATCTCTGGCACATCTCGGCGCGACAAGGCTCACCGGCCGGCTTGCCACAAGACTTCTGAATGGCTTGAGCATATGGCTCAACACCGCCACCGGCCCTGCCACCACCGATCCTCACATCGGCAGATTAGGATCATATTTGGACAGGTTCATGCCGTTTTTTTTCCTATATTCGTTGGCATTTCGAGGCAGTTCGCCCAACAACTCTCATAACCTGCTGAATTTCTTTGCTCAGTCTGACCACCCACTTCGGCATACGCCTTGCTGAGGGGTTCTAGGTTGAAGACAACTCTCACGTTGCAAGGAGGTTTTGACATGAAGACGGTAAACAAACAGACTCTCACGGTCCTGGTGAGCACCCTGGCTATTGTGGCATTGGCGCTGACCCCGGCGTTGGCCAAGGACTCGAAGAGCAAGAAGTCCAACCACACGTCTGCCAAGGCAGCGGCTGAAGCCGTCAGCCATGTCCCCGAGCAGGGCGAAGCCCCCAAGGCCGGCCACCATGACTCCAAGCCAGGCCCGGCCTGGAAGACCGTCGGAGGGACGGTGAAAAATGTCGCAGGCGACATCTATACGGTCGAAGACTACGAAGGCAACCAGGTCAGTCTGCGCGTCGGACAAGGCACGAAGCACATCAAGCAGAAGAAGGTCGGGGACACCGTCCGCGCGGAAATTACGCGAGGCGGCTTCGCGAACTCTATTCAGTAACCCTATTTCGAATCCGCGCACCCACCTCACGCGCGGTGGTGTCCATGAACGGGCTGGCCCTGAACAGGCCAGCCCGTTCACGATGAGCCACCATACAGATCACGGCTCTCGAGTCGATGCCGTCACCGATCGTTGAAAGACAATATCGCCGTAGTAGGCCGTCGCTTCTTCCTTCGTATTATCCGTATCCGTCATGATCGCCACGCCATTGATCATCGGCGGCTCTTCCCCAAAGGCTCGCTTGTAATCCTCGTAGATATTCCGTTCCTCAACGACCCATGTCCCGACCTTCTGTTTTCCGCTTTCGACAACGATCATCTGTGCGAAATCCGTATAGGCATTCTCGACAATGGTCCCAACCGGAGTCTTGGTTTCCCAGATATAGTTGAGCGCCCCGATGGGAATATCGCCGAAGATTGCCCGTCCGGCCTTGTACTTCAGCTTCTTGCCCAAACTAACCTTCCGGGAATCGTATTCGAAGGTGACATAGAGCCGGGCAGGAAAGTCGTCGCCCGCCTTGAGGGCCACATCACTGCCGTTGAGCACATGATCAATCTTCCACCGCCACCGAACGACCGGGTACTCTTTGGGATCGATCCTCACTTCTTTGGTCAGACCCGAGGCGGAAGAATGACTGACAGCCTTTACCACCACCTCTTCCCCATCCTTCACGACTTCGTACGAGGTATGTTTTGAAATCTTCTTAAAGGTGAGCGGATTCCACCCCTCAGGCATCCCCTGCCCGATCGTCCCGCTCGAAAACTTCGCCACCTCGATCACCGCAGGTAATTCCCCCCACGAGAGCTGATGCCCGCTAAGCACCACGAGCGTGAACAGAACAAGCGCAGAGAGGAGAGACACGGGCTTCATGTTAACGCCTCATCCAGGCGAAGAGCTTCAGGAGAAGATTCTTGGTCCCCTGAGTGAAATGCGTCTTCCGCCACAGATTCACGACTTTCTTGTTCACCTCAGCTTGCGTCGGATAGGGGTGGATGGTCCCGGCAATGATCTTGGCTCCTAGCCCGGCCTTCATCAGCACGGAAAACTCGTTGATCATCTCGCCGGCATGCGCCGCCACGATAGTCGCACCGACGATCTTGTCAGTCCCTTTTTGAATATGAATCCGGGCGAACCCGTCATCTTCCCCATCCAGAATTGCGCGGTCAACCTCATCCAATGCGAAGGTATAGGTCTCCACCTCCATCCCCTTGTCCTTCGCATCCTTCTCGTACAGCCCGACGTGGGCGATTTCCGGCTCTGTAAACGTCGCCCAGGGAATGATCAGCGAGTCGGTGCTCGCGCGGCCCAATCCGAAAGGATGAGGAAATAGCGCGTTCTGGATGACGATCTGCGCCATCGCATCTGCGGTGTGCGTGAACTTGAACGGAGAGCAGATATCGCCCGCCGCGTAGATTACGGGATTCGTGGTCTGCAAGCCGATATCGACCTTCACGCCGGTCCGCTGGTCATACTCCACCCCCACCAGCTCCAATCCCAGCCCATCCACATTCGGAGCCCGACCGATGCCGACAAGGATATCATCGACAACCAACTCGTTCGTCATACCCTGCAGGTCGTAGTGAATTACTTTCTCGGCCCCTCGCCGTTCAACGCGCGTGACCATCGAGTTGAACAGGAACTCGACGCCATCCTTCTTCATCTGCGCTTGGACAATTTCCGCGGCATCGGCATCTTCGCGCGGCAGAATATGGCCCATCCGTTCGAACAGCTGCACCCGGCTGCCGAAGCGCGCAAACGATTGCGCCATTTCGCACCCAATGGGACCGGCTCCGATCACCGCCAGCCGTGAAGGCAACTCCGTGAGCGAAAAAATCGTTTCATTGGTCAGGTAACCCGTTTCTTCCAGCCCCGGTGTCGGCGGAGCTGCCGCCCGTGCACCAGTACAAATTGCCGCTCTGGCAAAAGAGAGTATGCGGTTACCTGCCTGCCCCTCCACTTGGATGGTCCCGGAACCGGTAAAGCGCCCGCTACCGATAAACACATCCACTCCCAGCTTGGTATAGCGGTGGGCGGAATCGTTGTGACTGATCCGCGCACGGAGTTTTCTCATGCGTGCCATCGCCGCACCAAAGTCATATTTCACACCGGCGGGAATATGGAGGCCGAACTCAGACGCTTGCCGCACATCGGCCCAGGCGCGAGCCGCTCGGATCACCCCTTTCGACGGCACACAACCGACGTTCAGGCAATCGCCCCCCATGAGATGCCGCTCGATCAACGCGACCTTGGCACCCAGACTCGCTGCGATCACAGCCGTAATCAGCCCGGCAGTGCCGGCGCCGATCACAACGATATTGTAACGGCCCGTCGGCTCGGGATTGACCCAATTGGAAGGATGAACATTGGCCACGAGCGCCTGATTGTGCTCGTCGTTCGGCAGGACGAGACTCTCTCCGTGCAGATTCACCTCATCGATCCTCTCTGGGGAAAGACGGCATGCGCCGTCACGACTGCCTGGCTTGGAACTTGTTATACACCGTAGGAACAAGGGCCAGAAGCCCCAATAACACAAAGGCCCCGATCACATTCGGCGAGGCAATTTCCTTGAGCGAATTGATCGTCCCCAGTTGCCGACCGGCGTAGGCGTAGACGAACGAACCGGGGATGATGCCCAACGCCGTCGCCGCAACATACGTCCCGATATTCATGCGCGTGAGGCCTGCGACCAGGTTCACGACAAAGAAGGGGAACAGGGGAATGAGCCGCAGGGTCATCAGGTAGCTGAACGCGTTATTCGTAAATCCCTGCTGAACAGGTCCCAGCCACTTCCCGAACTTCTGCTCGACCCAATCGCGCAGCAGGTAGCGAGCCGTTAGAAAAGCCAGGGTCGCCCCGGTCGTCGCCCCCAGATTCACGAAAAGCATGCCGAACAGGCTTCCGAATAAGAATCCTCCGGCCAAGGTAAGAATTACCGCGCCAGGCAACGACAAGCCCGTCACGACAATATAGGCGAGGATGAATAGTCCTGCCGAAGAGATATAATTCGCCTCGGTGAAGGACAGCAGTGTATCGCGATGCGCTTTGAGTGCCGTCAGCGATAAGAGCTGCCCAAGGTCAAAGTAAAAAAACGCACCGATGGCCACCGCGATCACCGCGGCAATGACAATTTTCCCGGCACTCGACCCGGCCGGCATGGCTGTCTCAGGTACGGACGTTGGCATCGTCACCTCGGGCTGTATCATGGGGGGCTCCTCTCATGGCTGTCAATGTCATCTTCTGCGAGAGCTGGTCGTAGCCCACGCGACGCTCTTACAGCAACCAAGACCAAACAGGCATGAGCGGGTTCAGCCATGGCGAGTGGTATGCCTAGGATAGACGGCTAGGATGGTGCGATGGATCTGCAGGGATGTCGCTGGTTCCCTACTAAACCAGCCCGGCGGATGGAGAGGGACGCAGGCTGAATGAGCGGAGACTGACCTCTTACGGCCTGGGCATCCGCACGGCTGTGACGGCGCCACTGAGGACCTCACCGACGCGGGCCCAGCCTGCTGAGGGGGAAGGGCATTGTCTTTCTGCCATACGCCCTCTTTCCATCGAGGGCTGGCCGGAACGACAGATATTCCCGGAAGACTCGGCATTGACGTGGGGACGTGAGACGTCCGGGCCTGCGCACCCAAACCCGAACAAGAGTATGAAGAGCAAGCCTGCGCGCATAAGAAGATCCTTTCCCCCTGATAGCCGCTACCTCACTTGTCGGTCGAGTCAGCGGGAATCTGTAGAAGAGGCTGTATGTCAGAGGAGGCTATTCCCACTGATGGTTGCTCACATCACGATCCATGTCGAGGCGGCCGAAGGCCCGTTCGAACGGATCGATCATGCCATCATGGTTTTTATCGAGTTCCTGGAAATGCTCTTGCTGAAGCTCACCGGCCTGGGGATTTGGCGCGCGCCCTGTCTGGCGATCTCGGCTGGGGTCATAACGTTGCGGTTGCTCGAACATGCCATGATAGGAAAGATCCGGCTTCGGCTGAACGATCGCCGGTGGGCGCCACTTTTTGCCTGCCTTTCGATGGCGAGCGGTCTTCCGATGAGCTCGATCTACAGACGGTCCCTGAGGCCCTGCGGCCAGAGCCCTACTCAGCTCCGACTTGGTCGGTGGTTTAGCGCTCGCCTTGGGTGTCACAGGCGAACCCTTGCGATCCAGCCCAAGGGACTGAATGGTCGGCGACTTAGCCCCCTGCTTCGAGTTGGGAAGAGCGGCCCATAGGAGCGGCGTCCAGTCGCTGAACCCACCCAGAGTCACAACAAGGACAGCTACCAGGAGAAGCCTGCATGGATATAGATGTGACGACATCCTGCCCCCGACTAATTGACTCGAACGTCTTTCAAGACTACCAGCATCCATGATGCCCCATAGACCACTGATTCTCGAAGAGAATTCCCACTCCTGTCAGAATGGGCCTTGCGAGCCGACTCACTATCTAGTTGTCAGGAAGACCCTGGCTCCCGTACTCTCTCGTGAGGAGGCCACCATGGACGATCCCAACCGACTAACTGAGAAGAAAGAGCAATGGGCCAAGGCCCGACGTGGAGGAGAAGAGCGCGAAGTCTTCTACGAAGGCGATGATCGTTTGCCGCCGGGACAGCACCTCGTCGAAACCTTCCCGGTGCTCGATTTGGGTTTCAAACCCGATATTCCTCTCTCGGATTGGACGCTCACGATCGGTGGATCTGTCGCCAATCCCATTTCGTGGACCTGGGAGGAGTTTCTCGCCCAGCCCCAATTCAAAGACACCTCCGATTTTCACTGCGTGACCAGTTGGAGCCGATTCGACAACGAGTGGGAAGGCGTCAGCTTCAAACACATTCTGTCCGTGGTGAAGCCACTGCCCTCGGCGAAATTCATACTCTTTAAATCCTTCGACGACTACACCACCAACCTACCGCTTGAAGCCTGCAACGATCGGGATGTGCTGTTGACCTACACCTGGAATGGCAGACCCCTCACCAAAGAACATGGCGGGCCGGTACGAGTCATCGTGCCGAAACGGTATGCTTGGAAGGGAGCCAAGTGGGTGAAAGAAATTACGTTTTCAGAGAAGGATGAAAAGGGATTCTGGGAAGTCCGCGGCTATTCCAACACCGGATTCCCCTGGAAGAACGACCGTTACGGGTGAGCGCGCTATTTCTTGACCCAGCCTGCGGAGCCCTCAACGAAATTTCCAGGCTTGGTATTCGCCACGGCCTTCTCCCCTGCCAGCATTTCCACTGCGTTCAGGCTGGTACCATTGCGGTGAGCAATTTCCTCATAGGCTTGGCGCCGTTTCTGGTTCACCTCGTTCGTCAAAGCCTGGGCCTCCCCGCTGCCCGGTGACACAAGGCCTACATAGCCGTTTGACTTTTCTCCGACCAGACCCTTCGACTTCGCCTCGTCAAGCGTGAGGGCCAACAACGGCTGCACTGCCACAAGACACCACAACATTGTACCGACCGTAACCACTCGTCCCCATGTTGTCATTGCGACTCTCCTCTACCTAGCAAGGTACTGAGAAACTATGTGTCCACGCCAAAAACGTACCAGCCCATCCGCGAAAACAACGGAAGCCCACTCCCGGAGGATGCTCAAAAATCCCGCCCGGCAAGGCCGCAGTGAGTGAACCGCTAGCTCAGAACGATGAACGCGGAACGCTGAAATAACAAAGTTTCTTTGCTCATAGTTCATCGCTCACCGTTCTGCGTTTCCCAGCTGGCGGGTTTTTCAGCATCCTCCTAAAACAGACCGCTCTTGTCTGACAGAACATGGTCTAACTCTTTGTCCACTTTCACCCGAACCTCATGGTCGATCTTCACGTTCAAGTTGATGGTAATCGGCTTATCGGACGGCGCCACTTCAATACGTGGCGTACAAGCCTCTAACCCGACGAATGCCCCACCGAGCATCGCACCGACGATACCGGCCAACACAGTCCTGCTCCGCATGGTCATCCTCATAGGATTCTTCATGGCTATTTAAACTTCTTTTGCACGCCGTCTTGAATGTCCTGGACCAGACGAAGACTCTTCAACAGAGTTGGAATATGTTCCTGCACGGTCACATTAAAATGGATAGGAGGGGTCTTCTTCAAGTCAGGATTCCGGCCCTCCAGACGCGCGCTCAAATCAAGCGTCCCGTCGTCCGCATACTCTACACCAACTCGCAGCAGCGTGTAGTGAAAGTTGTTGAGCGCCTGCGAGACCAGGGATAGCGGACTATCGGACTCCGAGACGATTTTCGTCGACTCCGCAGTCGACACATACCGTATCACCCCACCTGGCGGCTGCGCCTCAATCACTCCATCTTCGATGGCCACACCATCAGGACTGATCGTGATAGGCAACGTCCCGTTCAGCGTTCCTGAGCCCAGGAGGCCCCTCTGCTGTTCCACGCTGAGAATCTTGGCCAGGTCGAGACTGCGTAACGAAAAGGTCTGCTGATAATGAGGCTTGGCCAAGTCAATCAGCAATCCAGGGCTCGTGACCGTCCCCCCCAATACTTCACAATGGAAATCCTTCACCTCAATGACCGGCAGCCCATTCGGCAACTTCCATCGTGCCTGGAACATCGTCGCCAGATTCGTCACCTCCACACCTGTCTGCAGCGACGCGATCGTCACCGGCACTGGTTGCACCGTCGCCATCGACGTCAATCCATCAGCACGCAGCGCCATCGTCGCACTCATCTCTTTTACGCGATAGTCCCGATAATGGCCGGACAGCTTATCTGCCACGATCTTCGCCGTCCCGGACGCCAGATGGAACCCCTGCGCCGAATCCCCTGCGCCACCGGACCACGACGCATCGACGGTCGCCGTGAATTGACCCTCCGTGACATCCGTAGATATCGGCAATCCCAAGAGCATCTTGCTCAGCCGCCGCTCAGCGCCGTCAAAAACAATCGGCCCGATCGTGCCATGCAACATTCCCGGCGCCGCGCTCAAAGGCTGCTCAAGCTTGGCCGTAACAATCCCCTCACGGAAGGGCGCGTCGACACGAAGCTCGGCCTTGATTCCGGCTTGATTGGCCACAAACCTGACCGTCCAATCAGTCGCCGGCATCCCCCACGGAGCCACGTCCAACGCCACTCCGTCCACCGCGAATGTGCCTTGCGCATTCCAGGATGCCCCAGTCGTCTCAGCCAGCTGTACCCGTAATCTACCCTGGGACAAGCGAACCGGCCGGCCCATCACGCGCATGGCCTGGACTCGAACAGCCACCGTGGCAGGCCCGGCGCTGCAATGGCTGGCCGCTAGATCGCACTGCACGGTCAAAGCCTCGGCCAGTTGTAACGTGACGCTCGAAACGACCGCCGACCCCTGCTCGATCTGCGTGGCCGTGACGGAAGACGATGGCAAGAGGATCCCCTTGACGTACGTTCGAGCCAGCGTCACCGTTCCCCGGAACCCTCCCATCGCCTCCTTCGCCGAGAGAAGGTCCCTCACCGCCTTCGGAAGGACGCCCTCGACTCGATAGGTCCCTTCCACCAACACCAGCTCACCACCCGCCGCTTCAGCCAGGCTCGTTTCGAACTCGGCCACCAACGGACCCGATGTCATGCCATAGGTTACGTGCAGAGGCCCCTCAATGATCATGCGTACCGGCCTGTTCGCCCAATACAACTTTCCCTGCACCGGCCTGGTGTTCTCAATCCGTACCGACTGATCCCCGCGCGGGAGAATCATCCTGACCACTTCCGGAATAATACGGGGTTGCGCATTCACCGTTGCAGTCAGCAGCACACCGGGAGCCAGGGTCCATCCCACCTCCGTCGCATTCCCCGTGAAAGTGCCTTCATAGGCAACCGTAATATCTTTCGCAACCTCCTTCAACGCGGGCAGCGTCATCTGCACTTGGACCTCTCCATCCAGATGCGTACGGGAATCCTCCTGCAGCGATGCCAAGGACGCATCAGCCGCCGCAGTGCCAGCCCAGCGTACCGCGACATGCCCCGTCACTCTCCCCAACTCCGGACCGATCGGGACGAGCAGAGCAATGAACGGCGCCAACTCACGGACATTCACCTCCAGTCTCCCATTGACCTGAATCTTCTGGCCATCCGGACGCGCCTGAGACTGCCATGACACAATCGGCACCGCCTGAGGCCGCTGAGACACCAAGGTGGCAGACCAGGTGCTGGCCGACTGCCCCGTCACCGTGAGTCCATATGTCGCCGTGTCACGCCCCTGAAACGATAGGTGACCTCCGAGCTCGCCCTCCCGATACATCACGACACCCGAAATGGTGACCCGGCGAAGAGGCCCGGTGGCCTGTTCACGAAAAATGGTCACGCGATCCAGATGCAACTCCTCGAAGGGAAGAATGGGCAGGCCTCGCAACAGATCGCCGGCGGTCAAGAGGGTCCAAGGCGAGTCCTCACTCTCCACTCGACCTTGAACGGCTCCTCCATCCTCGCCAAGTTCAGACGGCGGAAGATTCAGGATCTGGATGGCCACATAGGGAAGAGACACCCGATCGACATGCCCATGGATCAACTGCGGCACCCGATACTGAATCTCCGCATTCGTCAACGACACCATGACACTTTCACCGGCCAAATCCTGTTGGAACGACACGACGGGAATATGCATCCCACTCCAGCCGGGATAACCCAGCTGGATGATGACGTGCTTGTAGCCATACTGGCGAAGCCCCTGAGCCAATAAATACGAGGCCGTCAACGGCAGGAGCAGATAGAGACTCACCAGGGCAACCAACCCGAGGAGCAGCGCGATCTGATATCGATGCGTCAGCATAGGTTCCTGTTCAGACAATCAACCTTCTGTGGACGGTTGTCAGATAATCACGACGGATCTGTCAAGAGCGGCAATGCCAAGGCCCTGCGTCTCCTCCCCGGCGCCTCGTCCCACCATGTTCCTTCTGGCCACCGTTGACAGGCTTTCACAAGCGCCGGTATCTTGCCTTAGCACCAATCCGTCAGTTCATACCCATCGAGTCACCCATTGCTCCCCATCCCATTCGTTCGCCATCTCTTCAACCTAGGAGTCCCTCTGAGCCAACTCGCAAAGCATCTCGCACCGACCATGCTCCTCATGCTCTGCGGACTCATCCTGGGCCTATCTCCGCCCCTCGCTTCAGCCAAGCAGAGCCAGCAAGAGCGTTCAAGCGACCGATACATTCATCAACTCGATGATCTCTCGGCGCTCTGGAGTTTCTACAAACAGACCTACATACAACATGGCCGGGTCGTCAGTTTGGACGAACAGGGCATCACGACGTCGGAAGGGCAAGGCTACGCCATGCTCCGTGCCGTCTGGTCGAATGATCGCGCGACGTTCAATACCGTGTGGGCTTGGACGAAGCAACACCTCCAAGTCCGCGACGACAAGCTCTTTGCCTGGAAATGGAAAGGGACCGTGCTCGATCGGAACTCAGCGACGGATGCCGACACCGACATCGCGCTCGCCCTTGTCCT
>JANYAJ010000345.1 GCA_025361385.1 Nitrospira sp. | reverse complement strand
CGCTGCATGGCGGCCTGCGTCGGCAAGATTCGGATGCAGAGCCTGGTGCGCATCGGGGAAGACGGCCTGTGGGCGGAAGATCGGTGGCACCCCCTCTACTACGCGATTCGCGTGGAGCAGGTCGCGCTGCCGCTGTACCCGCAGTGGGGCACCGAGCCCAATGGCTTCTACATCCCACCACGGCATAGCCCGCGCGGCTATGCGCGCCAGATGTTCGGCCCGGGCGTCGATAACGCTATCGAGAAGTATCTCGTGCCCAGCCGTGAACTGTTGGCGGTCCTCCAGCTCTGGAGAGCCAGCCAGCAAATCATCTTCCGGTACGATGTCATTCCGGGGCCGAAAGTGTTCGAGACCCAAATCCACGGGAAGCGGTTCGAGATGTACAACGATACCGTGTTGGGCTTCAACAAGTCGGGCAAGGAAGTGGCGCGTATTCAGGTCGAAGAGCCGATTTATATTCGGCCGGCCGAGCGCGTTACCTGGCTGTAGGCCAGAGCGAGGCGGTCGCTTCATAGGGGGGCGGAGTTCCTTGGGGGACTCCGCCCCTTCTGCTCGGGGAAGCCTCTTGAGTCGCCACCGGCCTTTCGGCCCGGGCCTTGGATGCTCCTTCTGTGCACTTGACGCGTCACAGGTGGTCCAGTAAGGTTGTGTGAGTGCTCGGACGTTCTTCCCTTACAAGCTGGGATACCATCAGCGTGACCTCTCCTCAGCAGCAACCGATACCATTTGCAGCGCAAGCCATACCATTCGGCGAGTTTCTGGCTTCAGGGAAACTCCCGGATGGCTACCTCGCCAGCGAGTATATCGCTCAGCAATTTGTCGAGCGCCTCGTTCACTATGTCCTCAGTGTTCCAACCGGCAGTTACACCATGGCTCAATTGAGCCATCTACTGGAGCAGTTAGACCCGCGCGCACAGGTGTTTTTCTTCAAGCGTCTCAAAGAAACCAGCCCCGAGAGTCTGAAAGATTTCGCCCCCCTCTATTACGGTTTTATGAACGAGTTTCATTCCCTCCTGTTTACCTAGCGCCATAACTTTTTCCTTGTCGCCTGAGCTTTCTGATGTATAATCGAGTGGTTAATAACTTGCGCAAAGGAGCGACATGAATCCTACCCTACAGCGAGCGGTGACCAGCTTTTACAATCTGATTTACGAGGCCCAGACATTTGCGACTACGATGTCACGGATTGACACGGGTGAGCAGGAGCATTATTCCGGACGCATCGAAGGATTGAATTGGGTACTTGATCGCTGCCAAGAGCTTGAAGACATGGATGCGAATTTGACCCCTTCATCACTTCAGCGGGTGCTCACAGAGGTCAAGTCAGACCTTGATCACGAATTGTCAGTCCAGCGCCGAGAAAAGGGGCGTCGGGCAGATGGTCGCGAAGAAGCCCTCAACTTTGTTGCTGATTATCTGTCGAGCCTGATTACAGCAACGGAGATAGAATCGGCCAAGACGCCAGCGGTATAACGCTGGCGCGTTCGATGCTGGTCCCTCGTGCCAGTTTCACTCCTCGCTTCCCATGACACCTGGGCAATCATTATAATGATGCGAGAATGGATTGTTTTCGCACTGTGCATGGGGATCGGGGGGCATATCGCTCTCGGCGTTGTGTTGCATGCTCCAGACCTTTGGCCATGGAGTTCGGCCTGGTTCTACGGCTTGCTAAGCGGGGTTGCCGTATATGGGCTGGTGCAAGGAGGGCGGGGAATCTGGAGGCTGCTTCGGCCCTGTCCTAAGCTTCCATCGAAGAACAGCCCCAACGCCTCATGGTGAACCGGCCGCTCAACATTCTCGCTCTCGTTATTGACCTCCACAGACCCATCCGAATACAATTCCTTCATGCAAGGACCTCCGCGTAAACCAATCGGTCAAGCTTGGTCGCCAGGCATGTCCCCCAGGATGCCTCGGCCAAGACCAGGCGCCCCTCAGCAGGCAGACCAGTTCAAATCGCTCAACGCTTCCCTGCTCTACTGCCCTCAGTGCCGCGTGGCTACTCCAACACGCGAACGACTCCTCCTTGTGCTCCCGACCGGCAACCTATACGAATATCTGTGCCAGCATTGTGGTGCGTCGACCGGATCCAAAACCGACCATCAATAGACAGCTGTAGGCATTGTCGTGGCTCGGCACCGACGCTCAAGGTCGTGAGGAGATTATTCCCCATACTACAAGGGGGAAATATAGCGTTGAAACGCGAGAAGACTGTCGTGCAGAAGAAGGAGATTTGTGAAGCGACCTGGCTAGATCACTCCTTCCAGAGGAATGCCTTCTTCGATGAGCATGACCGGGATGTCTTCTCGGATAGGATACAGGATCTTCCTGTCGCCTCTGACCAGCCCCCCGTCGAGTGGTTCGGTGACCGGCTTACTCGCCTTATTTTTTAATTGCCCACGGATGACAGCCTCATTTAACTTGGCAATCAGGGCGTCATCGGCCAAGCTCACATCCTGTTTCGTGTCCGGGCAACAGAGAATGGCGAGAAGATCCTTGTCGATGTTGACCGGACGCCTTGCTTCCGCATGATCTGTCATAACGCCCCCCCTCTTGTGTGGCTCAGGTTAATCCTATATTTTTACAATAGATCACTGATATCAAAGAGATCAAGTCCTGCGACGGGCGCAATGTGGTCATACGGATTCTGTTAGGCTAGTATCTTGCTGAACGTATGTGAGGAAGCCAGCAGCGATGTTGAAGACTATATGGCAATATTCCTTAGCAGGCTTACTGGTCCTTGTGCCAGCCTGGGTAACGTTCATCATATTTTCTACATTATTCCACACGCTTCATGAATTGATTCATGATCTCCCCTGGCATATCGGCGAGGCCGAGAGCCCTGGACTCAGCGTTGCCTTGTTTCTGCTCCTCGTTGTGATGATTGGGGTGATTGCCACCCATGTAGTCGGGCGGCGCTTGATCATCCATGCAGAGCGATGGATCGAGCAGATTCCCCTGGTCCGGAGTGTCTATGTCACCCTCAAAGGGATGACTGATCTTCTTCATTTCCGTTCTCGCTTTGGACGTAGCACCGTCGTGGTGTTCCCATTCCCTCGAGACGGTCTCTGGGCAATCGGCTTTGTCATCGGGGCTGCACCGCTGGCGCTACAAGTGGCACCAGCCAGTTTACTCATGGTCTTTGTGCCCACGGCGATTCATCCCTTTACCGGCTTTCTCGCATTCATCCCGCAGCCGCAGCTCCGACCCATTAATCTACCACCGGAAGATGCCATCAAAATGGAGTTCACTGCTGGACTATACAAGCCGGAAACCGGATGGCTTCAAGCTCCGAAAACGAGGGTCTAATCCATGTCAATCGTTGACCGCCTGAACGTCCGACTTGCCAAGCGAGGAGATGCAGAAAAAATTGCGTCGTTCAGTGCAGCGATGGCATTTGAGACAGAAGGCCGCCGCCTCGATCTTGGCCGGTTATCTGACGGAACGAGGGCCCTCCTTGAATCTCCGGATCGAGGATTTTTCATGGTTGCCGAGCTGGAAGAAGGTGACAACCGTCAGCTGCTTGGCCAGCTCATGATCACCTATGAATGGAGCGATTGGCGGAACGGTCTGTTCTGGTGGATCCAGAGCCTGTATGTGGACCCCGCCTGGCGCCGCCAGAACGTGTTTCGCCGGATGCATGAATCCGTCATGGCCAGGGCCAAGATAAGCCCGAATGTGTGTGGAGTTCGTCTCTACGTCGAGGAGAGCAACAGCTTGGCCCAGGCCGTGTACCGTCGAGTGGGACTCACGCCGTCATCCTATGCCATATTTGAAACCGATTTTGTTCTGGCACGGCACAAAGGATTAGAGGATCGTCCTCACGAAGCTTAGCAAAAGGAGCACTCGTGGTATTTCTTAGTCGACTCGTAGGTATCATCCTCGTCCTAGTTTTCGCACAGGCCTGTGTCATGACACGAGCCAACTTCGGCGAACCCATTAAAGAGGAAGCGGTCTCACGCATTGAAAAAGGCCACACGGCCATGGCCGAAGTGGTTTCACTCGTCGGAGCCCCAGACCGAATTGTCAGGGGCAACGATCGTGAAATCTTTCATTATTACTATTACGATGCCAAATCACCAGCCCTCATATTATTCTTGTTAAATCTCATTCGTATGGACGTGAAAAGTGACAATCTCTACGTTTTTTTCAACAAGAATGGAATTGTAGAAGAAGTGGTCTACGGCAAACGTACAGGTCGGACGCAATTCAAACTATGGCCCTTTGGGGATTAGCATGAAGGCCGCCGCCAGTTCGATGTCCGTGGTCATTCTCGCGCTAAGCGCAGTCCTTCTGGGCACCGGATGCAGCATCCGCCGTGTCGTGTATAACGAAACCATCACCACTGACGAGGTTCAATTCATTAAAACAGGCCACACCACCTTGCTCGATGTTGTGGAGAAACTCGGTGCACCGGATGAAATAACCGAGTCAGACACTGGTGTGGTCGCACTCTACAATTGGAGTGATGCCAAATCTGCCGCCATAGATTTTGGTGCACTAGCAGGGAGGTTTATTCCTTTGTCACCTCCCCTGACGCTGACGAGAACTGGAATCACACCTGAGCAATTACTGGTTGTTCTCGATTCACAGTGGACTGTTCGTGCCTATGGATTTTCGCGCTGGCCCAAAG
>JANYAJ010000312.1 GCA_025361385.1 Nitrospira sp. | reverse complement strand
AGACCATTGTGACGATCGGGTCCAAGGAAGGGTTGGCGCATTTGGCCTTGGCGCTGATCGGGCCAGGCGACGTGGTCCTAACGCCGACGCCGACCTATCCCATTCATATGTACAGTTTTATCATTGCGGGGGGAGAAGTTCGCGGAATCGAGTTGCGTCAGGACAGTGACTTCTTTGACGATTTACAGCGAGTCTACCGCCAGACGTTCCCGCGGCCGAAGATTTTGGTCATCAATTTTCCGCACAACCCCACCACTGCCGTGGTGGATCTTGAATTTTTTAAGAAAATTGTCGCCTTTGCCAAAGAGCATAGTGTGATTGTCATTCATGATTTGGCTTACGCGGACCTAGTGTTCGACGGATATAAGGCGCCGAGCTTCTTGCAAGCCCCTGGGGCGAAAGATGTCGGCGTCGAGTTCTATACCCTCTCGAAGGCTTATAATATGCCAGGTTGGCGCGTGGGTTTTTGTTGCGGCAATCGTGAGGTTGTTGGGGCCTTGGCCAAGATCAAGAGTTACCTCGACTACGGCATTTTTCAACCTCTGCAGATCGCCAGTGTCATTGCGCTGAACGGACCGCAAGAATGTGTCAAAGAAACGGTCTTGCGCTATCAGAAGCGTCGTGATGTATTGGTAAGTGGCCTAAACCGTATTGGATGGCAGGTGACCAAGCCAGTGGCCACCATGTTTGTCTGGGCTAGGATTCCGTTGCCCTATCGGTCGATGGGCTCGTTGGAGTTTTCCAAACTTCTGCTCCGTGAGGCCAAAGTTGCGGTGTCTCCCGGGATCGGGTTTGGGGAAGGCGGAGATGAATATGTGCGTTTTGGCCTTGTCGAAAATGAACATCGCACAAGGCAAGCTGTACGCGGCATTCGTAAGGCCCTGAAGCTCGAGGGATCTGAAGAATGATTTCGCGCGTGGGCGTCGGCATCGTTGGCTTCGGCACGGTCGGAACGGGCGTCGCGAAGATTCTCTTGGAGAATGCCGCCATAATCAGCCGCCGGGTCGGTGTGCCGATCGAGCTCGTTCGCATTGCGGACCTCGATGTGACACGCGACCGGGGTCTGCCCCTACCGACCGGCCTCCTCACGACCGATGCAAAGCAGATTCTCAACGATCCCTCGATCGACATTGTGGTGGAGTTGGTCGGAGGCTGCGATTTTGCCAAACGCATCATTCTGGAATCCATTGCGGCAGGTAAGCAGGTCGTCACTGCCAATAAGGCTTTGCTTGCGTTACACGGAGAAGAAATCTTTGCCGCAGCTTCTCGCAAAGGTGTCGACATTGGTTTCGAAGCGAGTGTGGGAGGGGGGATCCCTGTCATCCAGGCATTACGAGAGGGGCTGGCGGCGAACACCATCCAATCCATATACGGGATTATTAACGGGACGGCCAATTACATTCTCTCGCGTATGACCCGTGAAGGCCATACTTTTGACTCGGTGCTCAGTGAAGCCCAGCAGGCTGGTTATGCCGAAGCAGATCCGACATTCGATGTGGCCGGTATTGATTCAGCTCACAAGCTGGCGATCCTGGTGGCGCTGGCCTATGGTACGCCGGTCAATTTCAAAGATGTCTATACTGAGGGAATCACCCACATTACGCCGCTCGACATTGCGTATGCCAAAGAGTTCGGCTGTACGATCAAGCTGCTGGGGATCGCCAAATCGGTGGGTAACGAAGTCGAAGCTCGCGTGCACCCTACGATGTTGCCCTCCTCATTCCCCCTTGCCCAGGTCGAGGGGGTGTACAACGCAATTCAATTTATTGGCGATGCTGTGGGCGACGTAATGCTCTATGGTCGAGGAGCCGGGTCTATGCCGACCGGCAGTGCGGTGGTCAGCGACCTGATCGCCATTACGCGCAATCTATTGAAAGACGCGGTTGGGCGAGTGCCGGCTTCTTCGTTTCAACAGGACCAGCGTCGTCCGCTTCGTATTCGGCCGATGGAAGAGATCAGTTCCCTCTACTATCTCCGTTTTATGGTGTTGGATCGGCCTGGTGTCTTGTCACAGATTGCAGGAGAGCTGGGCCGGTGCGGCATCAGTATTTCGTCTGTGCTCCAACAGGGTCGACGTGATGGACAGACAGTGCCGGTCGTGATCAAGACCCATACGGCTACCGAGCGCGATGTTCAAAAGGCATTGCAAGCGATCAATCTCATGGCTTTTATTTCTGAGCCAACAACCTTGATCCGGATCGAGGATAGACGAGTAATGCGATGACTTGCTGGCGTGGTGTGATCGAAGAATATCGAAAGTTTCTTCCGGTAACAGACCGGACCCCCGTGGTGACGCTTGGTGAGGGGCATACGCCGCTCATCAGAGCGACGCGTCTAGCCGAACAGATTGCTCCCGGCATCGATCTCTATCTCAAAATCGAAGGTGCGAATCCTACGGGATCGTTCAAGGACCGCGGCATGACGATGGCGATCTCAAAGGCCGTTGAGTCAGGCGCCAAGGCGGTGATTTGTGCCTCAACGGGGAATACGTCTGCTTCTGCCGCAGCCTATGGCGCGAGGGCCGGGCTGGCAGTCTATGTGTTGATCCCTGCTGGGAAAATTGCGATGGGCAAACTGTCCCAGGCCATGATGCACCAAGCGACGGTCATCCAGATTGAAGGAAATTTCGACCAGGCCTTGACCATTGTGAAAGAATTGTCGGTGAGCCATCATATCGAGCTGGTCAACTCGCTCAACCCCTATCGGATTGAGGGGCAGAAAACTGCCGCGATGGAGGTTTGCGATCAGCTCGGCGATGCCCCGACCATTCATGTATTGCCGGTCGGAAACGCCGGCAACATTACCGCCTACTGGAAGGGGTATCAGGAGTATCGCGCGGCTCATCAGTCTACAAGACTGCCTCGCATGATCGGGTTTCAGGCGTCCGGCGCGGCACCCATTGTACTGGGCCATATCGTGGAGAATCCGCAAACCGTGGCCACAGCGATCAGGATCGGTAATCCGGCTAGTTGGCAATCAGCGTTGGATGCTGTGAAGGAATCGTCCGGGGCAATCGATTCGGTGACGGACGAAGAAATCCTTCAGGCCTATAGAGTGGTGGCGGCGACGGAAGGCGTCTTCTGTGAGCCGGCATCCGCCGCATCGGTTGCCGGCGTCATAAAATTGAACAAGCAGGGCAGGCTACACGAAGGCGAAATTGTGGTCTGTACGTTGACCGGCCATGGATTGAAAGATGCCGATACGGCGATCAGTGTATCGGTCCAGCCGAAAACCGTTAGAGCGACGCGGGAGGATGTCGCTCGTCTTTTAAAGGTATAGATACAATGCGAGCAGGGCTTCGATGAAATACGTGATTCTCCATGCCGACGGGATGGCAGACCGTCCCCGGCAGGAATTGGGCGGACGGACTCCTCTTCAGGCGGCCTCGACTCCGCATCTTGATCGCCTCGCACAAGAGGGAGAGCTAGGGCTTCTGACTGTGGTGCCCGAGACTGTGCGGCGGGGGAATGGCCTGACAGGGACGACCATTCTCGGATACGACCCCAAGAAATACTACCAAGGTCCCGGCCCGTTCGAAGCGGCCAGTCTGGGGGTTGCCGTCGGCGAGCAGGATGTGGCCTACCGCTGTACGATGGTCACATTGCGGGCAGACCTGCAGTCCGGGAGCAAGGGTGGATTAAATGAGATCAAGAAGCTGGGGCCGCATGTGGTGATGGACGATGCGACCGCCGGCCTGATTTCGACGGAAGAGGCTCGCGAATTGATCGAGGCGATCAATGAGCAGCTCGGGTCGGAGATGATTCAGTTCTATCCCGGGTTAGGTCACCGCCATCTCATGGTCTGGGGCAACGGAAAATCTCGAGCGATTTGTACGGATCCACAATTATTGGTTGGTCGACCGATTGCCGATGCCTTGCCGACGGGAGACGGGGCGGACATTCTCTGGAAGCTCATGGATGCGTCGTTTCAGATTTTGCGGGATCATCCCCTCAACGAGGAGCGCAGTGCGGCGGGGCAGAAGCCGGCCAACTGTCTCTGGCTCTGGGGTGAAGGTCGTGCCATTTTCTGGCCTAGCCTTTCTGAGCGATTCAAAATGTCCGGCGTGGTGGTTTCACAGAGCGATGTCTATCGCGGCCTTGGCATCATGGCTGGGCTTGAGTCGGTAGATGGCTCGCGATTGGCCGATGCAGATCTTCGTACTCAGGCTGCGATTGCCCTGGAGGAACTCGCCCAAAAAGATTTTGCCTACGTGCATGTGGAGTTGCCAGACGAGGTGGTCTACGGGTCGGATGTGGCCGCCAAGGTGAAGGCGATTGAAGCGGTCGATCGAGAACTGGTCGGGCCGCTGCTTGAAGGGTTGGCCAAATCGGGGCCTCATCGTATTGCGGCTTTCTGCGACCCCGGTAACGTGCAACATGGGCAGGTGTCGGAGGGTCCTGGGTTCTTCGCTTATCGTGACAGCGCCCTAGCTCCTGCTGTCGGGGTCGGACGAAAATATACCGAGGCCGATGCGCAAGCCTCGACCGTGCCTCCTCGCGATGCGACGAAGTTCATCGTGCGATTATTCGCAAAAGGATCCTGACGACCGTGGCGTTGATTGTGCAGAAATATGGAGGGACCTCCGTTGGTACGATCGCGCGGATCCGTTGTGTGGCCGAACGAGTTGAGCAGGCGCACAAGGCGGGCCATCAAGTCGTCGTCGTCTTGTCCGCAATGAGTGGCGAAACGGATCGGCTGCTTCGGCTGGCGCATGAAGTCACGCCGCTGCCGGACGATCGTGAACTCGACATGTTGCTGTCGACTGGAGAGCGGGTAACCATTTCCTTGCTGGCGATGGCCTTGCGAGTCCGTGGATTGAACGCGCAATCTTTTACAGGGCGCCAAGTTGGAATCATGACCGACAGCGCCCATACAAAAGCGCGGATTACCAGGGTGAGCGCTGAGCGAATCCGAGAGGCTCTGCTCAACGGGGTCATCCCAGTGGTTGCTGGCTTTCAAGGGATCAATGAACAGTCGGATGTCACGACGTTGGGGCGTGGAGGTTCCGATCTCACGGCTGTCGCATTGGCAGCGGCGCTGAAGGCCGATCGATGCATCATTTTTACCGACGTCGATGGTGTCTACACGTCGGACCCCAACATCGTGCCGGCGGCCAGACGTATCGACAAGATTTCCTACGAGGAAATGTTGGAAATGGCCAGTCTAGGTGCCAAGGTGCTGCAGAGCCGCTCCGTCGAATTTGCTGCGAAGTTCAATGTGCCGGTAGAGGTGAACTCCAGCTTCAAAGAAGGAAAGGGGACGCTCGTGACGCGTGAAGATGACGATATGGAAGCAGTCGCGGTGTCGGGAGTCACCGGTGATCGAAATCAGGCCAAAATCACGATCGTGGGCGTACCCGATAAACCAGGTATCGCGTCGAAAGTTTTCGGGCCGGTAGCTCAGGCCAACATCAATGTCGATATGATTATCCAGAACATGGGTCAGTCGGGCATGACCGATATTTCCTTCACGATTCCTCGGGTCGATATCAAAAAAGCGCTGCCGCTCATTCAGGATGTGGCGAAGAGTATCGATGCGAAGTCGGTTGCCGTGACCGAGGCGATTGCGAAGGTCTCACTGGTCGGCGTCGGAATGCGGTCTCATTCTGGAGTCGCGGCTAAGATGTTCGATGTGTTGTCGGGGGAAGGTGTGAATATACTTATGATCAGCACGTCGGAGATCAAGATCTCCTGCGTTATCGATGAAAAGTATGTGGAGCTCGCCATGCGTTCGCTGCATACCGCCTTCGGGTTGGATCAGCCGTCGGCCGTGGACCGATCCGCGAAGTAACGAATTCCTGATGATGTGAGTCTCAGTCAGGATTGTCCTGACTCCCGTACATTTTATGGCCCGAAAAACACCTCAGTCACGATCCTCACAAGGCAAACCAGGCGCTTCCGCATCGTCCGGTACGCATTCCCCTGCCGCAACGCCGGCAGTGTTGGAAATCTACGACACCACGCTACGGGATGGCGCTCAGGCCGAGGATGTCAGTTTCTCGGCGGAAGATAAGGTTCGGGTCGCGCAACAGTTGGATGGGCTTGGCGTACAGTTCATCGAAGGCGGGTGGCCCGGAGCGAATCCCAAAGACATCGAATTCTTCCGGATGATCAAGACGATCCCGTTGCAGACGGCGACAGTCGTGGCATTCGGGTCGACCAGAAAAGCCAGCAATACGATACAGACCGACCCAAATATCAAGGCATTGCTGGATGCCGAGACCAAGGTCATCACGCTCTTCGGGAAAAGCTGGTCATTGCACGTCACCGATGCGCTCGGTATTTCCCTCGCGAAGAACCTTGAAATCATCAACGATTCAGTGGCCCATCTCCGCTCCAAAGATCGGCGGCTGTTCTACGACGCGGAGCATTTTTTCGATGGGTACAAGACGAACCCTGACTATGCGCTAGAGACGATTCGCCAAGCGGTGGCCGCTGGCGCCGAACGGGTGATTCTCTGCGATACCAATGGCGGGACGATGCCCTGGGAGATTAAAGAGATTTGCCAGATCGTTCGGCGGGAATGTGCCGTGCCGCTGGGGATTCACGCGCATAACGATTGTGAAATGGCTGTCGCGAACTCCCTGGTGGCGATCGAAACCGGTGTGCTGCAAGTACAAGGGACGATTAACGGGATTGGCGAGCGGTGCGGCAATGCCAATCTCTGTTCGATCATTCCCAATCTTGAACTGAAGATGAAACGGGTGGTGTTGGGAGACCGGTTGAGCCATCTCAAGCGGGTTTCTGGATTCGTGACAGAAATCGCGAACCTCATGCCCAACACGCATCAGCCGTATGTGGGAGATTCGGCGTTTGCCCATAAGGGTGGAATCCATATCCATGCGGTCCTAAAGAATGCCGCCACCTATGAACATGTGATTCCCGGGTTAGTCGGGAACCGCCAGCGTATGTTGGTGTCGGATGCGGCTGGTCGGAGTGGATTGCTCGAGAAAGTCGAGGCCTATGGGATCAAATTGGACAAGAGCCACGCCAAGTTGCAGGAATTGATCGATGTGCTGAAGGAGCGTGAAAGTCAGGGCTATCAATTTGAGGCGGCAGAAGGTTCCTTCGAGTTGCTGATGCGAAAAGCGATGGGGACCCACAAGTCGCCGTTTCAACTCCTGGGCTTTCGGGTGATTATCGAAAAAAAGCAAGATCATGGCACTTCATCGTCGGAAGCCACAGTGATGGTGAAAGTCGGCGACGTGGTGGAACAAGCGGCAGCGAGTGGGGCTGGGCCGGTCAATGCGCTCGATCATGCGTTGCGGAAAGCATTGGAGAAATTCTACCCCCAACTCCGAGAAGTCAAACTGCTCGAC
>JANYAJ010000298.1 GCA_025361385.1 Nitrospira sp. | reverse complement strand
ATCGAGCATGCGCTCATCGGTATGAAAGTCGGGGGCTATCGGAACGTCCGCGTGAGTCCGCACCTGGCCTACCGGGATAAGGGTATTCCGGCTCTCATCCCTCCCGATGCGGTTTTGATGTGTGAGATCTGGTTGCGCGATATTGAGAACCTATTCTCGGGTGAACCATTATCAGGAGTCGTATGAGCAATCGTATGTTAGCGGCCTGTCCCTCCAGTCCTAACTGTGTCTCGACTCAGGCTCAGGATGTGGGCCATGCCATCGTGCCCCTTCGCTATCGCAAGTCTCGGGCTGAGGCGAAGGAGGGGTTAAAAGAAGTTATTCGATCCTTGCCACGCACCAAGCTCGTCAAAGAAGACGAGGGCTACCTGCACTACGAATTCACCAGCCTGTTACTCCGGTTCGTCGATGATGTGGAGTTTTTTTTCGATGACGAAACGAAGACTCTCCATTTCCGCTCTGCATCCAGGACCGGCTACAGCGACTTCGGCGCCAATCGCACGCGCATGGAGCAGATCCGTACCCTCGTGGGGGAAACGATCTAGCGCTATTCGGCATTTCCCTTTGGCCTTCGATAGCCCCTTGTTATGCTGTGGCAAGCAGGAGGCCAGGACTATGGGGTTTAAACGAAAAGGGTCGCGGGTTGAAGTCAGCCGGAGCGGACGCTTACAGCGAGGTGCTCTCTCCGCGCCCTGTAAGGTCCTGGACGTCAGCGAGACAGGGGTCAAGATTGAAAGCCGCTTGTTCGTGAAGAGCGGCGAGGCGCTTCAGCTGGTGGTCGAACTCGAGCAGGGGAGAACGCTGACCTGCGGCTTGCAAGTCGTCCATGTGCGTTCCCCGAAGTTCGGTGCGACGATTACCTCGATCAGCCCGGAGGACATGGAGCGATTGGCCCATATCCTGGACGATCATGTGCAGAGCAATTTCTCCCGCCGGTAACCGTCCCACGCGACAACATACGGTAGGCCGAGCGCGGTCCCCAGTTCCCCTTCTCCCTTATCTTGGAAAGTCGACCTCAAAAGGCAGACGAGCCAGTCAGATACCCAAGGGGCTGCGCTTCAGATTTTTCGAGCACAGACCGAAAGGGAACGTAACAGGCTGTTCAAAAAGTCCGTCCAACAAGGCCGCAGCGAGTGAAGGGCCGAGTCGTACCCTCTGGGGCGCACGGTGCGACGAATAAGGAGCACCGCGTTTGTGCGCGCCGCCGAGTGGTGAGGCGGCCGGGTCCCCGTTGAGGGTCTGAGCGATGCGAGAACGAAGTTGGCGGACTTTTCAATAGCCTGTCAGTGTGCGGGGCTGGGTGGTTTCTGGCCAAGTCGGGTCGTATGCTGGAAGACGCACTTCGGGCAGGTGTAGTGGACGAACTGCTTCCCACCGACCAGACGCTTCTTCATCGGCACTTGGCACCAGGTGCAGAGGCGATCCGGGAGTTCCGTCAGGGATTGGGTGATGGGGGTCGTCATGGACGACATTCTCTCCGACCGCCGAGAACCTTGTCAACCGATCGAAGGGCCTCGATCGCCGCGCGGTGAAAAAAAGTTTCTTCACCTGCGTTGATGAGAAATATTTCGTGGTATAGTCCGAAATGACGATTCATCGTCACAGGTTTCCCACCCTCCTAACAGAAAGGTGTCACCCCTATGAGTAGCTCGGCTGGTTCCGAGTCCGCAATCTTACCAACTGAGTCCCTGGCAGCTTCTTCCATTGCCCCCCAAGCGATGGTGGGTGAGGGAAAAGCGTGGGGACTGTGTACCTCCGTCGACCTTCAAGACTGCAATCCCGATCTCATCCGCAACGCCGACCATATTCGCCGCTATGTCGTGGAGCTCTGCGAGCTCATCGGCATGAAGCGTTTTGGCGAGTGCCAGGTCGTCGATTTCGGCTCAGGTCGGGTCGCCGGGTATTCTATGGTGCAGCTGATCTCGACGTCGCTGATCAGCGGCCATTTTGCCAACGATACGAACAACGCCTACCTCGACATATTCAGCTGCAAGGGGTATGACCCTGCGGTCGTCGAGACCTTCTCCAAAGAGTTCTTCGGCGCGCGTCGCAGTACCGCGACGGTTACGCTCCGTTACTAGCTAGGGATCGGGAGCCGCGGTCGCGCGGCTCCCGGTGTCGATTCAAGAGGCGCTAGCCTTCCTGCGCGTTATGAAGCCCACCACCATCAAAGAGTTTTTTCAGGTACTCCCAGGCAAGCTCGACGCAGATGCCGCTGAGGATGTCGATGCGGTCTACCAATTCGATTTAAGCGGTGCCCAGGGCGGCCAGTACATTCTCACGATTCGGGGTGGGGTGTGTCAGGTTTCCAATGGGATGCATGAGGATCCGCACGTCTCGCTCTCGATGAGCGGGGAGGATTGCATCAAGATTCTGAAGGGCCAGCTGAGCGGACCGGCCGTCGCCATGTCCGGGCGGCTCAAGATCAGCGGGGACATCGGCTTGGCGATGCAACTGAAGGCGCTGTTTCCCTCCCTCGGCTAATCCCTGCTTCTCGGCAGGATGCTGAAAAAGACCTCCAACGTCGTTCTCGATTCGTCAAAATCCTCAACGGGGGCCCGGCCGCCTCACCACTCGGCGGCGCGCACAAACGCGGTGCTCCTTATTCGTCGCACCGTGCGCCCCAGGAGGGTATGCCTCCGGTTTTGATTCGCCTGCGGCCTAGTTGGATGTCTTTTTGAGCATCCTACGGGATGCCTGTTTCTGGCGTGCGCATATGTTGATTATTGATTGCTTGGTGCTTGTTCCGGCTCTGCGGGCATCCAATCGGCATCCTGCTCTGACGCCTCGTCCTTATGGCGGGGAAAGCGTTCTTCGAGAATCACATAGATCGTCGGGACGAGAAAGAGCGTGAGGATGGTCGAGACGCTGAGGCCTCCGACGACTGTGCGTGCCAAGGGAGCGTTCGTTTCACCGCCGGTTCCCCAGCCGATGGCCATAGGAAGCAAGCCGACGACGGTGGCCAGGGAGGTCATCAGAATAGGCCGGAGCCTCGTCCGCGCTGCCGTGACCGCCGCATCGTGTAACTCCCGCCCTCTTCGCCGCAGGACGTTTGTGTAGTCCACCAGCAGGACGCCGTTGGAGACGACGATGCCTAGCATCATGATGATGCCCATCATCGAGGTGGTGGAGAGGGTCGTATCGGTCAGGAAGAGGATCAGGATCACGCCCGGGAAGCCCATCGGGACCGAAAACATGATGACGAAGGGATCGATCAGCGATTTGAACTGGGCGGCCATCACCATGTAGACGAGAATCAAGGCCAGGATCGTGGCGAACAGCAGTCCCTCGAAGGTCTCCTTCTGTTGTTGGATCTGGCCGGCCAACTGGATGCTGAAGCCGGTTGGGAGCTGGATTTTGGCCAGGCCGGTCTCCAGATCGGCGGCGATGGCGCCAAGGTCCCGGTTTACGGGGTTGGCCGTCAGATGGACGACCCGCTGAAAATATTTCCGCTCGATCTTCACCGGGCCGGCATTGAGCTTGAGCGAGGCCACGTTTTTGAGCAGAACCGGTTCTCCGGTCTTGGTGGTCAGAATGATGTTTTCGATGTCCGTGAGATCTTTCCGGTGTTCCTCCGCGAGCCAGGCGCTGATGTAGTATTCGTTTCCGTTTTGCGGGTCGGTGTAGATGATGGGGTCGGTTTGGCCGTTGCCGTTGAGTGAGAAGAGCACGGCATTGGCCACGTCCGTTTCGCTGATGCCGAGGAGGGCGGCCTTCTCACGATCCACCACGACGTTGACCTCCGGGTAGTTCTCCTCGCGGCTGACTTCGATGTCGGCCAGACCCGGTATCTGATGCATCAGCGTTTCGACTTCTCTGATCACCCCACGGGCTTTCTCGAAATCGTAGCCGTAGATCTCCACGTCGACGGACTTTTGCGACCCGAAACTGGTGACCCGTTTGACGAGCCCGCCCGGATCGAAAAACATCGCGACTCCTGGAAAAAGTTTGACGACCTTGGGCCTCACCTCGTTCATGATTTGCACTTGGTTTCGCTTCCGTTTATCCGGCGACACGAGATAGACGGAGATGACCGACGTATGGGGGCCGGTGTTCGGATTGAAGAGGGAGGACCGGCCTTGCACCAATACGCCGGTGCTGGAGACCATCGTTTCCAGCTCCTCGGCAGGAATTTGCGCCCGCAGCACCCGTTCGACCTCGGCCACTTGCTGCTCGGTTTTCTCCACCCGTTGACCGACCGGCGCCCGGAGCACGATACGGAACTGGCTCTCATCCGACACCGGTAAAAATTCCGTTCCGATCTTGGGCACCAGCGCGAGCGAGGCGACGAAGAAGAGCAGGACGCCACCGATGAAGAGCTTGCGATGGGCCAGGACCCAGCGAAGCGACCCCTCATAGCCTTTGTCAAGGGATTCGTACCGGTGGCGGCTCCAATCCATTAAGCGGACGAACCAGGCGGGCATCGACTTGTGAGATTCCTGTTCCGCCTTGAGGAATTTGTAGCAGAGCGCCGGGGTGACCGTGCGGGAGACGAAGAAGGACGTGAACAGCGAGATCGCGATCGTGATGGTGAGGGGGATCAAGAGCAAACGGGCAATTCCGACGACGAAGAAGATCGGGAGGAAGACGACGACCGTGGTGATGGTCGAGGCCAAAATGGGCATCGCCACCTCGCGGGCTGCTTCTAAGATCGCGTTCCAACGTCGGGGTGTGGTGTTGAGGTGGCGCTGAATGTTTTCAAGCTCCACAATGGAGTCGTCGACGAGCCTGCCGATCCCGAGGGCCAGACCACCCAGCGTGAAGACGTTCAGCGTTTGTCCGGAGAAGTAGAGCACGATGAAGGTCACCATGATCGACAGGGGGATCGCGACGGAAATGATCAAGGTGCTGGTGAGATTGCGGAGGAAAATCAGGATGACGGCTGCAGCCAGTAGCGATCCGTGCAGCGCCTGTTCGATGAGGTTGTTGATCGACTGGCGAATGTAGACCGATTGGTCGAAGGAAATACCGAGCTTCACGCTGGAGGGAATCCCGACCATTTTCGGGAGGGCCTTGCGTAGCGCATCCACCACTTGCACGGTGTTGGCGATGGGTTGTTTATTCACTCGCAGATAGACGGCTCTGGCTCCGTCCGTCCGGACGATGTTGGTCTGAATATCCGACGAGTCGGTCACGGTCCCGACATCCCGCACGCGCACAGGGCTGCCCTGAGGGTTGACCTTCACGATGACATCTTGGATCGGGTCGACCGTGCGGAATTGATTGTTGGTGAAGACGTTGTAGTCCAGATTGCCGGCTTTGATGTCGCCCGAGGGGAGGATGAGGTTGGCGGCCTTCACGGACTTGACGACGTCGAGAATCGAGAGGCTTCGGGCGTTCAACAGGGCCGGGTCGAGGTTGATGTTGATCTGGCGGATCTTTCCGCCTTCCACCGTGGCGGCAGCGACATCCGCAATCTGCTCGATTTGCGGGGCGATCGTGTTGTAGGCCAGGTCGTAGAGAGCCCGTTCATCGAGATCGTCGCTGGAGACGGTCACGAAAGAGACGGGAATGTTGGAGATGTCGAACTTCACGATGAAGGGCTGCAAAATGCCTGGTGGCAGGCTGTTCAGGATTTGCGTCACCCGCTGCATCACCTCCATCTGACCACCGTTGATGTCTGCGCCCCAGTTGAACCAGATCTGCACCGCGCCGATGCCCTGTTTCGCAAACGACTCGACATGCTCGACGTTCGATGCAGAACTGACAGCTTTCTCGATGGG
>JANYAJ010000272.1 GCA_025361385.1 Nitrospira sp. | reverse complement strand
TTGAAGCCAAGGTTGTCGCGACTGACGGGCAAGTCCTATGGGAAGGGAATTATTATGAGAAGCAGCGGCCGATGATTGAGGACATAATGGGATTTTTCCAGCGTTGGGGCATGTTCGTCACGGTGGAGGAGCTGGCGAGCTACGGGGTTGACCACCTGCTCCGTGAATTTCCGTTTGGAACGGCAGAAGAACGTTAACAGGAGACGGTTGTGTCTATGCTCATTATTCCCGCGATCGATTTAAAAGATGGCCACTGTGTGCGGTTGCGTCAGGGCGATATGGCGGCTGAAACGGTGTATTCAGACGACGTGCCGGCAGTTGCGAGGCAATGGCAGCAAAGCGGTGCAACGCTGATCCATGTGGTGGATCTGAACGGAGCGGTGGAGGGTAAGCCGCGTAATCTATCCCAGGTCGAGGCGATCATTCGCACCGTGAGCGTGAAGGTGCAGGTTGGGGGAGGGATCCGGTCGATTGAAACCGTGCGTCGTTATCTCGGCGCAGGTGTGAGCAGGGTGGTGCTCGGCACTGTGGCATTGACCGATCGGTCTTTCTTGGAGAAGGCCTGCCTGGAGTTTCCTCGTCAGATTCTCTTGGGACTGGATGCGCGGGATGGGAAGGTGGCCGTCAAGGGCTGGACCTCGGTATCGGAGACGAAGGCGACCGATTTGCTCAAGGAGTTGGCCAGTCATGCCTTGGGGGCGGTGATTTATACGGACATTGCTCGCGATGGTATGTTGGGTGGACCAAATCTGGTGGCGTTGAGGGAAGTGGTTGAGCTGTCCTCCTTCCCGGTCATCGCGTCCGGGGGGATTTCTCGCATTGAAGATGTGCGAGCAGTACAGGCGCTCGGACCTCGAGTTGAAGGGGCGATTGTCGGGAAAGCGCTCTACGATGGCAAGTTAGATTATCGGGCCGCTCTCGCGGCTCTTGGGGCTGAGTAGGGCTACGCGTGAGAAATTCTATACTGACAGTTTCATTTCACGTTTCACGCTTCACGCTTCACGGGTTGGTATGTTGACCAAGCGGATCATCCCCTGTCTCGATGTCAAGGACGGCCGCGTTGTGAAAGGCGTGAGCTTTGTGAATTTGCGCGATGCGGGAGATCCGGTCGAAGTGGCCACGGCCTACGATCGCGAAGGCGCCGACGAACTCTGCTTCCTCGATATCACGGCCTCCCATGAGAATCGCAAAACGATCATTGATGTGGTCGAACGAACGGCAGCGCGCGTGTTTATGCCGTTGACCGTTGGCGGAGGCGTGCGAACGCTTGAGGACATCCGGGCGTTGTTGAACGCAGGCGCGGATAAGGTGAGCATTAATACGGCGGCGGTTCAACGGCCTGAATTTGTGAAGGAAGCGGCGGAGCGATTCGGGACACAATGTATCGTCGTGGCGATCGATGCCAAGCATCGTGTCGCGCCGGCAGCAGGGTGGGAAGTGTTCACCCATGGCGGTCGCAAGTCGACCGGTTTCGATGTCGTTGAATGGGCGAAGAAGATGGCCCAGTATGGAGCCGGTGAAATTTTGCTCACGAGTATGGATCAAGATGGGCAACAGCAGGGGTATGATCTCGCGCTGACGTCCGCAGTATCGGAGGCCGTCTCGATTCCGGTGATTGCGTCGGGCGGTGTGGGGAATTTGGACCACCTCTATGATGGATTCGTCAGAGGCAAGGCGGATGCGGTCCTGGCTGCGTCGATTTTCCATTTCCGGACTCACACGATTCCGGAAGCGAAGGCCTATCTTCGTCAGAAGGGAGTAGCGGTTCGATAATGGATGTCGGGCAATTAAAATTTGATGCACAGGGGCTGATTCCGGCAGTTGTGCAGGATTGGCGAGATGGCACGGTTCTGATGGTGGCCTTCATGAACCAGGAAGCGTTGCAAAAGACCCTCGACACGAAGTCGGTGCATTTTTGGAGTCGGTCGCGCAAGGCATTATGGGAGAAGGGTGAGACTTCGGGGCACAAGCTGCAGCTCAAGGATCTGTTCTTCGATTGTGACGGCGATGCCCTTCTCGTGAAGGTCGAGCCAGTCGGTCCGACCTGCCATACGGGTGAGCGGGCCTGCTTTTTTTCCCGTCTGGATTCTCCTGAGACGAAAACATCCGAGTCCTGGGGGGGGATTCTTGAGCGCCTCTACCAGATGATCCAAGAGCGGAAGCGTCAGCCCTCAAGCGAATCGTATACTTCCAAACTGTTGCAAGGCGGAGTCGATCGTATTTTGAAGAAAGTCGTCGAGGAAGCCGGGGAAGTGGCAATTGCCGGCAAGGGTGGGAAGAAGGACGAAATCGTTTACGAAACGGCAGATCTGTTATTCCATACGTTGGTAGCCTTGGGGCACCACGGCATTACGCCGCAGGAAATCTATCAAGAGTTAGCAACTCGGTTCGGAAAGTCTGGCTTGAGAAGGGGACCAACTGCATGAGCGACTGCCTCTTTTGCAAGATTGTGGCGAGAACCATTCCTGCCGCGCTCGTGTATGAGGACGATCTGGTGGTCGCGTTCGACGATATCAATCCCCAGGCTCCGACGCATACGCTCGTTATCCCCCGAAAGCATGTGACCTCGATTGCTGAGATGCAAGACTCAGATGTCGAGCTGCTCGGGCGCTTGATGCTGGCCGGTAACAAGATCGCGAAACTGAAGGGGATTACCGACTCCGGATACCGCGTGGTCGTCAATACCGGTGCGCATGGCGGACAGAGTGTGTTTCACTTGCATCTCCATGTATTAGGCGGGCGTCATCTTGCCTGGCCTCCCGGGTAGGCTGTTTCCTCCACATTGACAGATTTCTTTCCCGTCTGCTAACCTGAACGGTCTATTTTACGACCACTTACGTTTACTGTCCTCACCGGTGCCAGGTGGGGGAATAGGAGCTGCGACTCCCGTGGGCCGAGGTCTGATTTCTGAAGACGTGATCAATCAAGTCAGAGATCGGGTCGATATCGCGGAGGTGGTTGGCCATCACGTGAGTTTGACCCGAGCCGGCCAGAACCTGAAAGGTCTCTGTCCCTTCCATCAGGAAAAATCGCCCTCCTTTACGGTGAGTCCTTCTCGCCAGATTTTTCATTGTTTTGGGTGCGGTGCGGGCGGTAACGTGTTTGCGTTTTTGATGCGGATCACCGGCGCGAATTTTCCCGAGACGGTCCGTGACCTTGGGCAGAAGTTTGGAATTGTCGTGCCCGAGAGCGGGCCGAATGCTGGGCCTCAGGCCGCACAGATGAGTCGTCTCGAGCCACTGAACCGGGCAGTGACGGCGTGGTTTCAGCAGAATTTACGAGATGGGTCGGCTGGCGCGACGGCGCGGGATTACCTGGCGAGCCGAGGCATTCAGGCTGGGACAATCGAGCGGTTCGAAATTGGTTACGCGCCGGCCGAGTGGGACGGGCTTATCCAGGCGCTGAGTCAACAGGGTTTTGCGCAGAGTGATTTAGCCGCTGCGGGATTGACGGTGGCGAGAGAGCAGGCGTCCGGGTCCTATGACCGGTTTCGCGCCCGTGTGATGTTCCCCATTACGGATCTGCGCAAGCGGGTTGTCGGTTTTGGTGGTCGCATTCTTGGCGAGGGGACCCCCAAATACCTGAACTCTCCGGATACTCCCTTGTTCAAGAAGGGGCAGACGCTGTACGCGTTAGACCTTGCGCGTGAAGCCGTAGCCAGGTTGAAGACGGTGATCGTCGTGGAAGGGTACTTTGATGCGGTAGCTCTTCATCAAGCCGGGTTGACCCATACGGTTGCGACGCTGGGAACCGCACTGACGGCGGAGCACATTCAGGTATTAAGACGATTTGCTTCGAAGGTCGTCCTATTGTTCGATCCGGATCAGGCCGGGGTTCGTGCTGCACTACGGGGGCTCGATCTGTTCGTGAATAGTGGACTTGGCGTGAAAGTTGTCTCGTTGCCGGCAGGTGAGGACCCCGATACGTATGTGCGGAAGGAAGGGCCGGAGGCGTTTGCACGGCTGGAAGAGCAGTCTCCGAGCCTCTTAGATTTTGCGCTCGAGCATAGTTTGAGTACGACCGATTCCAGTACGATCGAAGGGCGAATCCGTAGCGTGGACGATGTGCTGCGGATTCTGCAAAAGAGTGAGCACCCGATCGAACGAGAGGAACGGATTCGTGTGGTGGCCGAGCGATTGGGGATTAGCCAGCAACGATTGATCGAGCGGTATCCAGCGCTGGTGCAGTCGGAGGGACGCCGACCGGCGACGGCTCAACCGGCCAGTTCCTCACCGGCGGCATTCAAGGGTGTGAGCGAAGAGCGAGATCTGGTGTATTTGCTATTGCACGGGCATTTGACCGCTGCCGATGTGCAACGGCTGCGGCCCGAGGCCTTTTCGGTTCCGGCCTGCCGGATCCTCGTCGAGGCGGCGTTGACCCATCTCGATCGGGATGGCCGAGTTGGACTCAGGTTGCTGCTCGATGCGGTGGCCGATCATCCGGATTGCGGGTCGCTGGCGACCGAGCTGTCCGTGCGGGAAGACCATTTTGACGATGTGCCGGCCCACGTTGCAGGCTGTTTAGAGACCTTAGAGCGGAAGCGGGCCGAGGCGGCGTTTCGAGATTTGACTGCGCAACTCAAGGCTGCCGAACGAGAGGGCCGTGGAGAAGATGCGCGGATACTGAATGCACAAGTGAATGAATTGAGCATGCAAAAGGCCAATCGGCCTGCAACCGGGATATTGTCCTTAGTGAAGGAGTAGTCATGGCGAAACAAGAGTTGCTCGGCGAAGTAAAAAAGCTAATCTCGATCGGAAAAGAGAAAGGCTTTTTGACCTACGACGAGTTGAATAGCACGTTGCCTGCAGAAGTGGTGTCTTCCGAACAATTCGGCAGCATCATGACGATGTTCGGCGAAATGGATATCGAGATCGTCGATGCGCCGGAGGGGGAGCGGATTAAAAAGGCCCGGGATGCCGAGGAATTGAGTGATGACGCCGAAGGGGCTGACTCCGGATCCGGTGCCGGGGATGAGAGCGAAAAGGAAGAAAAAGATGAGAAGGATGAGAAGGAAATCGATTTAACTCCCGGCGCACTTAGCCGGACAGACGATCCGGTTCGGCTCTATCTCAAAGAGATGGGAAGTGTGGCGCTCTTGAGCCGTGAGGGGGAAATCGAGATCGCCAAACGCATCGAAGAGGGGAAGAACAATATCGCGTCGGTCATCTATGGGATGCCGATGACGATCGAGTTCGTTCTCGCTCTGCGCGATCAGCTGAAGAATGGGACCATCGATGTGCGTGAGATCGTCCCGATCGTCGAGACCGAGGAAGAAATCGAGGAAGAGCAAATCCAGCGGGACTATGAAGAGCTTCGAGTCAAAACTCTCGAAGGGCTGAACTCCGTCCGGAAAATCTCGACCTCGCTGAAGAGTCTCTATGAAGTGGCGCGGACGGCCAACAGCGATCCTGCGAAACAGAAGAAGATCAAGAAGCAGATCGATACGATTCGCG
>JANYAJ010000182.1 GCA_025361385.1 Nitrospira sp. | reverse complement strand
ACGCGTCCGATTGCCGGAACCAGACCGCGTGGGCACGACGATCGTGACGATCAACGCCTCATCGACGAATTACTCGCGAACGAGAAGGAACGGGCGGAACATCTCATGCTCGTCGATCTTGAGCGAAACGATTTAGGACGTGTCTGCCAATTCGGCAGCGTACAGGTCGATGAATTCATGGCGATTGAGCAGTACTCCCACGTCAGTCACATCGTGTCCAACGTCAGCGGCACCTTGCGGTCTGACGCCACACCCTTCGATCTCATTCAAGCGCTGTTCCCCGGTGGTACGATCACGGGCGTGCCGAAAATCCGATGCATGGAGATTATCGAGGAGCTGGAGCCGGTACGCCGCGGCCCCTATACCGGTTCCTTCGGTTACATCGGCTGGAACGGCGACCTCGATCTGAACATCGTGATTCGAACGTTGGTATGGTGTGCAGGAAAGGGATACTTGCAGGTCGGTGCCGGGATTGTCGCCGATTCCGATCCGGCCAAAGAATACGAGGAAACGATTCAGAAGGCTCAGGCCTTTTTCACAGCATTGCAACGGACCTAACCATGTGGATTTACCTAAACGATCGGTTCGTGACAGAACAGGAGGCCGTCGTCTCCGTCTTCGACCATGGCTTCCTCTACGGCGATGGCGTCTATGAGACGATTCGCTCCTACGGAAGCCGGATCTTCATGCGGGACCGACACCTGGCCCGGCTTCGCCGCTCAGCAGATGCGATCGGCCTGACGATTCCGATACCTGAGCACAGGTGGCCAGCACTCCTCCACGAAGCCATGACCAGGAATGATGTTGGGCACGAACGCACCGATGCATACCTTCGCATTACCATCTCACGAGGGCCCGGTGACATCGGCTTAGATCCGGCCCTTTGCCCAACCCCTACCGTGGTCATTATGATAAAACCGCTTCACCCTCCCCAGGCAGAACAATACCGAACCGGCGTGAGCCTGATCGTCGCCCAAACGAGGCGAAACCTGCCCAGCGCGCTTTCGCCCCAGATCAAAGCCACAAACTTTCTGAACAATATTTTGGCCAAGCGGGAAGCCATCGCAGCCGGTGTCTTCGACAGTATTTTGCTCAATTGGGAGTCACATCTGACTGAATGCACTGTCAGCAATCTCTTTTTCGTCCGGGCAGGTCGGCTCTGCACCCCGGCACTCGACTGTGGCCTACTAGACGGCATTACTCGCGACATGTTGCTCGGCCTCGCACGTGAAGCCCAGATCCCCATTGATGAGGGACATTTTGGAGTCGAGACGCTCACCCAGGCAGACGAGTGTTTTCTCACCAACACAACCATGGAGGTGATGCCGGTCACTATGGTGGACAAGCATCCGATTGGGGATGGAACCCCAGGACCTCTCACCCAACAACTCCACAGACAATTTATTGCCACCCGAGCGCGTTTTTTAGAACCGTAGCCATTCGTCCCTCACACAGACATCATTGTTTTCCTACATTATTTACGCTTCGCCTCCAGGCACAAGATCTGCACTTTCTTGACAGCCAGTAGCAGACTGATATCGTTGCAACCATGCACAACACATTTTCTCGACTCATAACATCTCTCGGACGCCACGCGGCTATTGGCCTCACCACGACAGCCATCGCAGGAATCAGCTCACTGACCTGCTCCGTACCGGCTGCCACGGCAGAAATTTATCAATATGTCGGACGCGACGGCTCGATCTCGCTCACCAATGTTCCCTCCGATGCTCGCTACCGGAAAATTGAGATTGAATCCAAATCCAACCGCTTCCACGACATCTTGTCCGAACGAGAGCTCGAACCAGTCATCCGTCGCTACTCCTCACAACATCAACTCCATCCCGCGCTGATCCGAGCCGTCATCAAAGCCGAGTCGAATTTTGATCCACGGGCCGTGTCTCGTGCCGGGGCCATCGGCCTCATGCAACTGATGCCACAGACCGCCCTGCGCCTGGATGTGCGGGATATGTATGACCCTGACGATAACGTGGGCGGAGGGACGAAATACTTACGCCAGCTGCTCGACCGCTTTCATGGGAATCTACCGCTGGCCCTGGCAGCCTACAATGCAGGAGAACATGCCGTCGAACACTACCAGGCACTTCCCCCATATGATGAAACCAGGCGATATGTCAGGAAGGTGCTCGGGTACTACCGCACGTTTCTTGTGCGTGATGG
>JANYAJ010000160.1 GCA_025361385.1 Nitrospira sp. | reverse complement strand
AAAAGATTCGCACTACATCCCGCTGCCGGCTCAATTCGTCAAGGCTGCGGCCGATCAAGTAACCGGTTTCGAGATGGGGTTGATCGGCCTTACGCCTCTCAATCCCGAGAATCGTCCCAAGACCCTCGCCGAAAGCGATGCGCTGGTGCAGTTGGAGAAAAATCGCGATGTGGGTGTGCTCACGTTCGTGGACGGCGACCAATTCAAAGCCATCTCGGCGGATCTCGCGTTCGTCCAATCCTGTGTGGATTGCCACAACAATCATCCCAGCGCGCGGCGTCGGAGCTTTCGCCGGTGGGATGTGATGGGCGGTGTCGTCGTTCGGCTCAAGCGCGAGGCGTCATCGGAAGGACTCCTGTTGGGACCGGAACCTTCCAAGCGGCCGGTGGGACCGATCGAGCGGTTGACTCCCAATTCCGCCGTTCCTCCCCCCTGGGTGCGCTAACGATCCTGCTCCATTGTGTCCCATCATGACTGTGATGCCATGACACCGCCCATGCTTATCCTTCCCGGTTTTGGCAATTCGATGCCGCATCATTGGCAATCGCTGTGGGAGCTGCGTCATCCCGATTGGCAACGGGTGGACCTAGGCGAGTGGGATCAGCCTGCTTGTGACGATTGGGCCCGTGCGCTGGATGTGGCCGTGGCGGCCTGTCCCTCTCCACCCCTGCTCGTGGCCCATAGCCTCGCCTGTCTTTTGGTGGCGCATTGGGCCCATCGTTCGGCATTGGCCTTGAAGGGCGCGTTTCTCGTGGCGGTGCCGGATCCGCAGAGCGAGTGTTTCCCAGCCTCGGCGAGCGGGTTTTCGCCCGTGCCGATGGTCCCATTCGCATTTCGCAGTCTCGTGGTCGCCAGTACCAATGACCCGTTCGGTTCGGTGATCCATGCCGAACATTGTGCGAAGTCGTGGGGGAGCCGTTTCATCGACATCGGCCAGGCGGGACACATCAATGCCGACAGCGGGCACGGTGAATGGAAGGATGGGTATGCACTACTACAACAATTCATCGTCTAGAAGAATGCTGAAACCGTCCGCCAGCATCGTTCTCGGCTCATCGAAATCCTCAACGGGGACCCGGCCGCCTCACCACTCGGCGGCGCGCACAGACGTGGTGCTCCTTATTCGTCGCACCGTGCGCCCCCGAGGGTACGCCTCCGGTTTCGACTCGCCTGCGGCCTTGCTGGACGAACTGTTTGAGCATTCTTCTGGAATGGTTTTCTGCCGTGCCATACGTGCGGCCCATCGAAGTATTCGCGCGCAACATTGTTCTTCCTTCGCCTATTAACTGATGCAACTTCGTATCGATCACGCCAAGCCGAATGACGCTCCGATCATCGCTCAGATGGTTGGCGAGCTGCTTCATGAGATCATGGCCTCGATTGGCACCAAGGCGTTTAGTGTTGATCGGGAGGAGACGGAAGCGCGGGCTCGATCCTGGATTGAAGATGGCACGTATATCGTTTTGCTGGCTCGCGATGGGGTACAGCCGGAGCCGCTTGGATTTCTGGCGCTCTATGAATGTTATGCCCTCTATGCGGAAGGTTCCTTTGGAACGATCCCTGAACTATTTGTCCGTCCCGCCTATCGATCGAGCGGAGTCGGCGCGACCTTGATCTCGGAGGCTCAGGGTGTGGGGCAGGCAAGAGGATGGAGCAGGATCGAAGTCACCACACCGCCCCTGCCGCAATTCGACCGGACGCTGGCCTTCTATCAGCAGCAGGGATTCAGCATTTCTGGCGGCCGCAAACTCAAAATTGATCTCTAGCCGGCGGCTAGAGGAAGTGCGTGTGATAGTTCTGTGTCGCCAGCGTCTGCGTCTCTAGATCCCACTCGATCGTGAATATGGCTGATCGTGCCGACGATAACGACAGGAGTCGCCGGCCGTCCTTCGCCACGACCGTCTCAGCTTGGCGAAAATCGAGGGTCTTGTCCGGTCCGGTCCTGTTGCAGACGATGAGCGGGATCCCTGTGTCGACGGTGCATCGTTCCCATTCGCCGTTCGGGCCATGATGGCCTGGGGCCCATGCGGCTGACGAAATCAGCAACTGGGCTCCTTGCGTCTGGAGGGCTTTGGCGATCGCCGGGGTATAGGCATCTGCGCAGATCATCATGCCGATCCTGGTGAACGGGGCGACCGGAATAGCGACCGCCTCGGTGCCGGGGGTTGACCAGGCTTCCGACCCCACCCGCAAGGTATTAATTTTTCGATGTGCGCCGGCGATGGTCCCATCTGCGGCGATGACGAAGAGGCTATTGTAGAGTTTGCCGGACTTCCGGTCCTGTTCGGGGCAGGCAAGGAACAGGGTTACGCGCAGTTGGGCCGCGAGCCGGGACATGTGTGTCATCCAGGCATCTGGCTGCGGAAGAATCCACTCCGTCCCAAGGCTATCGGAAAAAGTATAACCGGTGACTACGAGCTCAGGTGTGATGATCCAGGTTGCGCCGAGTCGTGCGGCGGCGGTCACGGCCGTTTCGACGAGCCGCCGGTTCCGTGCGAGGTCGCCCGGGATTGGTGCGAGATGGAGGAGCGCAATGCGTAAGGTGTTTGCCGGCATGGTCTTCGACTCTTTGTGTCGCGTGTGCCTCGAAGGTATCACAGGTGAAGGTATGCCCGATACCGGCACCGGGAGAGATCGTCTTGACAAGGTGTCGGGATCGGGGAAAGATGCGCGGGTTGTTGTGGTAAATGATACAGCGGGATTCGGTTTCTGACCCAGGTGGCAGTCACCGTGCCGTACGGCGCAGATTGAGGCGAGCATGAAACCAGTTGTCCAGCTCGAACGAACCGGGTGCGGCATCGCTGCGGTGGCAGTGCTGGCGGGCGTCAAGTACGATCAGGCTAAGCGGATGGCGACTCGGCTCGGCATCGTTGCCGAGGATCCGGCCTTATGGTCAGAGGCGGACCATGTCCGTCGGCTGCTCAGGGAATATGGCTTCCGGTTGGCTCGAACAGAGGCGCCGTTTACGTCGTGGGAGGCATTGCCGGATCTGGCATTGCTCGCTATCAAATGGCACGAAGACCGGGACCGCGCGTTCTGGCATTGGGTGGTGTTTTGGCGCGGGCCTCGCGGGCCGGTCGTGCTCGATTCGAATCGTGCCCTTCGTCGCCATGTACGGACCGATTTCGGTCGCATGAAGCCGAAATGGTCCTTGGCTATCACTTCGACATAGAAGGCGGCTGCTGATTGAAGCCGACTATCCGCTGATGACCAAGCCATCTCCTGCGATGTCCGATGGGAAGCCCCGCTGCGGCTGGGTCGGGACCAAGCCCCATTTCATCACCTATCATGACCGTGAGTGGGGGGTGCCGATTCACGATGACCGGAAGCATTTCGAGATGCTGCTGCTAGAGGGAGCTCAGGCGGGCCTCACGTGGGAAACGATCTTGCTACGGCGGGAGGGCTATCGTCGAGCCTTTGCGTCGTTCGATCCGAAGAAGGTGTCGCGATTCACGGCGAAAAAGCAGGCCGAGTTGTTGACGAATCCCGGCATCATCCGCAACCGGCTCAAAGTCGCCTCGGCGGTGACTAACGCAAAGGCTTTCTTGGCGGTGCAGGAGGAGTTCGGTTCGTTCGATGCCTATGTCTGGTCGTTTGTTGCTGGGGAGCCGATCGTCAATCGTTGGAAGCGAATGTCGGACGTTCCGGCGACAAATGTGGTGAGCGATACCCTGCCGAAGGATCTCAAGAAACGCGGCTTCCGCTTCGTCGGCAGCACGATCATGTATGCCTATATGCAAGCGGCGGGTCTTGTGGATGACCATACGGCCGATTGCTACATCCGTGCCCGTCGCTAGCGGTTCGCGCCTGCAGTAAAGAGAGGAGGTCTGGCTATGAAGACCCTGTCGGTGCGTTGCTGCATTGCGGGGGGCGGCCCGGCGGGGATGATGCTGGGCCTGCTGTTGGCCCGAGCCGGCGTCGAGGTGGTGGTGTTAGAGAAACATGCCGACTTTCTTCGCGATTTCCGGGGCGACACGATTCATCCCTCGACGCTCGAGGTGCTGTATGAATTGGGCCTATTGGATCGATTCCTTGCCTTGCCGCATCAGGAAGTTTCGCGGATCAACGGACAGTTCGGTGATTTGGCTCTGACCGTTGCGGACTTTTCAACGCTCTCGACCCGGTGCCGATTCGTGGCGTTCATTCCGCAGTGGGATTTTCTGGACTTTCTGGCGGAGGAGGGCGCTCGATATTCTGGCTTTCATTTGCGGATGCAGGCTGAGGTGGTGGGTCTGATCGAGGAAGCAGGCTCTGTGGTCGGGCTTCGTGCCAATATGCCGGATGGTCCGCTCGAAGTGCGCGCGAGCCTTGTCGTGGGAGCGGACGGGCGGCACTCGACCGTGCGATCCCATGCAGGCTTGTCGGTGGAAGAATTCGGCGCGCCGATGGATGTTCTGTGGTTTCGTCTATCCAGGCGGCCAAGCGATCCGTCAGATCCCATAGGCCGCTTCGATACCGGTCGTATTTTCATCATGTTGAACCGGGGCGACTATTGGCAATGCGGTTTCGTGATCGCGAAAGGTTCGTTGGCGCAGATTCGGGCAAAGGGGCTGCCGGCGTTTCGTGATGCGGTTGCACAGCTCGCACCATTTATGGCCGGCCGTGTCGGTGAACTTCACGATTGGGAGCCGATCAAGCTGTTGACGGTTCAAGTCGACCGACTGCGCCAGTGGTATCGCCCCGGCCTCCTTTGTATCGGCGATGCGGCTCATGCCATGTCTCCGGTCGGTGGCGTCGGAATCAATCTCGCCATTCAAGATGCGGTCGCAACGGCCAATTTTCTGGCTTCGCCGTTACGAGCGGGGCGACTGACAACCGGGGATCTCCGGCTGGTCCAAGAGCGGCGTGAGTGGCCGACCAACATGACTCAGCGAGTGCAGCTCGCGATTCAGAATCGCGTCATTAGGCCGGTCCTCGGCGGATCGGGCACACTGACGCCGCCCTTCGCGGTCCGGCTGCTGGCACGGTTTCCATTCCTCCGCCGGATTCCAGCCCGGATGATCGGGCTCGGATTTCGGTCGGAGCATGTGCAGACATCCGCCGTAGAGCCTGTGCTGGCTGGGGCTGACTAGAAGGGAGAGAAACGGCGTGACGAACGGAGAATTTCCCGCGCAGCATTTGCGCCGGCTGCGCCCATGACTCCTCCGCCAGGATGGGCGGCGGCGCCGCAGAGGTAGAGGCCATTGATTGGGGTATGATAATCGGCGAATCCCGGCACGGGCCGGCAGGCAAAGAGTTGGTTCATCGTCATCGCACCTTGGAAAATATTACCGCCTGTCAGATTGAATGTCCGTTCGAGATCGAGCGGTGTCAGGACTTGCCGGGCGATCACGGCACGCTGAAAGTTCGGCGCATATTCGTTCAAGAGGGCGAAGCACCGGTCGGCGAAACTTTCCCGTAGATCGTCCCAGGAGGCGCCGCGCAGCTTGTAGGGAGCGTATTGCACGAAGATCGACATGAGGTGTTGGCCCGGCGGAGCCACGGTGGGATCGACGACCGAGGGAATCGTGCATTCCAGAATGGGCCGTTGCGAGGGGTGCCCGTATTTCGCCTCGTCGAACGCCCGTTCAATGTAATCCAGGTCCGGGCTGATATGGATGGTCCCGCGATGGTGCGGGCCTGGATCGAGACCAGGGCAGGCGAGAAAGTTCGGGAGTTCACTCAGCGCGACGTTGATCTTCAGCGAGGCGCTGTCATAGTTGATGCGACCGACGGCGTCGGAAAAGTCCGGTGGAAGCTGCGTCGCATCCAGCAAACGGGTAAAGGTCACCTGCGCATCCGCGTTGCTGGCGACGACCGGCGCAGAACATTCTTCTCCGTTTGCCAGGGCTACGCCCTGGACTGTGCCATCTCTGACGAGAATTTTCGTAACCTCGGCCCCACAACGGATCTCGACCTTGAGGTCGCGCGCGGCGGCCGCCAGGGATTGCGTGATCCCTCCCATGCCACCCTGCACATAGCCCCAAACGCCTCTCTTCCCGTTCGTCTCTCCCATCACATGGTGGAAGAGGACGTAGGCGGTGCCGGGGGTCGAAGGAGAGGCCATCGCTCCGATCACGGCATCGGTGGCGAGGGTGGCTTTGAGTGCCTCCGATTCAAACCAGCGATCGAGAATCTGGCGTGCCGGCGCGGTGAGGATCTCGAAGGCCTCGCTCATGGCGGGCCCCATGGCCTGGAACGGCTTTCCTGCTTGATAGAGAGTCCAGAGGTCTTGCAGGCCAAGCGTCGCCAGATTCGGCGGCCGCATGGTTAGCAACGGTTCGAGGACTGCCGCCATCCGTTCGAGCATGGCTTCATAGGCTGGATAGGCGTTCGCGTCCTTGAGACTGAATTTGGCAATCTGCCGATGGTTCAGTGCCGGATCGGGGCCGAGCAAGAGATGCGTGCCATCGGGGAAGGGCGTGAACGAGGAAGGATTGCGCTCCAGAATCTTCAGTCCGTAGGACTCGAGGCCAAGATCCTGGATGATCTCTTTTCGGAAGAGGCTGTTCACATAGGCAGCGGTGGAGACCTTAAAACCGGGAAAGGTTTCTTCCGTGACACAGGCGCCGCCGACGATGTAGCGGCGTTCCAGCACCAGGACTTTCCATCCAGCCTTGGCCAGGTAGCAAGCCGTCACAAGTCCATTGTGACCGGCCCCGATGATGATCGCGTCGTAGTG
>JANYAJ010000126.1 GCA_025361385.1 Nitrospira sp. | reverse complement strand
CTGAAGCGTGATCAGCAACTTATTGGGGGGAATGCTTCCTGGATCGAGAGACCGAAACACTTGGGTCGGCGCCTCACGAAAGGTCACCGCGATCTGGGTCAGTTTGCGCGGAAAGCGTTTGCCCGTCCTGAGATAGAAGGGCACGCCCTTCCAGCGCCAGTTGTGAATCTCCGCTTTGAGCGCGACATAGGTCTCCGTGGTCGAATCCTTCGGAACCCCGCACTCCTCGCGATAGCCCGGAAATGTTTGCCCGGCAACTTGCCAGGACGTGTACTGGCCAAAGACGACATCCTGCCCTGTGATCGGCGCAATGGAATGCAGGACTTTCAGTTTTTCGTTCTGAATAGCCGCGGCATCGAAAGAGACCGGCACTTCCATCGCCACGACCGTCATCAGTTGGGTCAGATGGTTCTGCACCATATCGCGAAGGGCTCCTGCCTGCTGGTAGTAGGCCCCTCGATGCTCGACCCCGAGATCTTCGGCCACGGTAATCTGCACGTTCTCGATCATATCGCGCTTCCAGATCGATTCAAAAATCGGGTTGGCGAAACGGAACGCGAGAAGATTTTGCACCGTCTCTTTGCCGAGATAATGATCGATACGGTAGATCTGGGATTCCTCGATATATTGATGCAGCGTCGTATTCAGTTTCCGGGCTGAAGGAAAGTCACGGCCAAATGGTTTTTCGAACACGACGCGGACCCACCCGTGGCTCTTGAGCAGTCCCGCCTGATCCAGCCGTTCCATGGCGATAGGCACGGTGTCCGGTGGCAACGCGAGGTAAAATACCCGGTTCTCCGGCATCTTGTGCTGACGCTCCAGCCCTCGAATGTATACGGCCAAGGCCTCATAATCTTGAGCGCTTCCTTCATGCACAGTCTGGTAATGCAAACATTCCTCGCACCAGGCGCGTAGCTCCGATTCATTGCGCCAGCCGGCTTGCTGCAGACCTTCGAAGGCCCAGAGCCGAAACCCCTCCTCACCCATCTCGGGCAAGGCCGCGCCAACGATCAGCGTATTGCGAGTTTCCAGAATCCCCTGATCCCGCAGATGATACAGCGCCGGCAGGAGCTTCCGACGCGTCAGATCGCCAGTGCCACCGATGATGACAAAAACATGGGGCTCAACCTGCTGTTCCGACATGCGCAACATGCTCCCGATAAAGAATTAACCGCCACTTCACAAGATACTGAAATCGTTCGCCGGCAGGGAAGCGCTGAACGAAGGACAGATGGTCACTTCTCCGTTCATCGTACAGAGCTCAGCAGTGCGTTGCTCCCTCCATTCTTGGAGTTCCAGCGCAACCACCCTTGCCGGATACACCACTTTTCGATCTCCACCGCGATGAACACGATCGACGAAAGCGCCAGACACAGCACCAGTTCGTCGAGATCGAGCGGTTCCGTTTTGAAGATCGGATTCAGCGCCGGAATATAGATCGTCGCCATCTGCAGCACAAAGGTCAGCACCACGGCACCCAGAAGAGGGAGATTGGACCAGGGGCCGAGTTGGAAGAACGAGGCTCGCTCGGACCGAAGCGCAAGCACGTTGCCCATTTGCGACAACGTCAGGACGGTGAAGACCATCGTCTGCCAATGGGCATGCCCTGTCCGGTAGGCCCAGGCCTGAGTGACAAGGGCCACGCCACCCATGAGCAGGCCGATCCAGAGAATATCCTGCCACATGCCTTGCGCGAAGATGCTTTCGCGCGGCGGTCTGGGCGGCCGCTCCATGAGACCTTTTTCTTCCGGCTCTACCGCCAAGGCCAACCCCGGCAACCCGTCGGTGACGAGGTTGATCCACAAAATGTGAATCGGCAGCAGAGGAATCGGCATGCCCAGAAAGGGGGCGAGAAAGATCGTCCAAACCTCTGCAGTATTACACGAGAGCGCGTATTTGATGAACTTGCGAATGTTGTCGAAAATTCGCCGCCCTTCCTCCACCGCCGTCACGATCGTGGAAAAGTTGTCATCGAGCAAGACCATATGTGCCGATTCACGCGCTACGTCGGTGCCGCTCAGCCCCATCGCAATACCAATGTCGGCACGCTGAAGCGCCGGAGCATCGTTCACACCATCGCCCGTCATCGCGACGAACTCACCCTGATCTTGCAGTCCCTTCACAATCGTGATCTTCTGCTCCGGCGACACACGCGCATAGACCCGGATACCCTCCACTCGCGCCTCGTACTCCTCCAGCGTCAGCTTCGCCAACTCCTGCCCCGTCAGTACCGCATCGTGGTTCTCGATGATACCGAGACGCAGGGCAATGGCACGGGCCGTCGCGGAGTGGTCACCAGTAATCATCACGGGCGTGATGCCTGCCGATTTGCACAGGGCCACCGCTTCCCTCGCTTCTTCCCGTGGTGGATCCATCAAGCCGACCAGGCCGAGAAAGATCAGCCCGCGTTCGACGCTGTCAGGGGTAAGCGCTGCCGGCAGATCCGGCCAGGTCCGATAGGCCAGGGCCAAGACGCGCAACCCCTCCGCCGCCATCCGGTCGGCTCGATCTAAGATTGCCGCCGTATCGGGTGCGGTTCTGGCATTGCCGGTTAACTGTCCATCGCACAAGGCCACGACCTGCTCAGGCGCCCCTTTGGTGAAAGCCACGACCTCCGAGCCCTCCCGATGCAGGGTCGTCATGCATTTGCGATCTGAATCGAACGGCAGTTCCGCCACCCTCGGTGCCTGCACCAATAGTTCGGCCTTCCCGTAGCCCTTCTCTTCCGCTCCCTGAAAGAGCGCAATCTCGGTCGGGTCTCCGATCATGTGGCCATCGTCGTGCCTGATCGCGTCGTTGCTGAGGGCCATGGCCTTCAGCAACCAGCGCCAGGACTCCTCGTTCCCTGTGGAACCATTCTCCGGCCGGCCGCTCACAAAAAATTGCTCCACTCGCATCTTATTCTGAGTGAGCGTGCCCGTCTTGTCCGAACAGATGTAGGTGACGGACCCCAGCGTCTCCACAGCCGGCAATCGACGAATCAGCGCATGCTTCTGCACCAACCGACGAGCGCCTAAGGCCAGCGACACCGTCACCACGGCAGGAAGCGCTTCCGGGATTGCCGCGACGGCCAGACTCACCGCCGTCAAAAACATCAACACAACCGACTCCCCGCGCAACACCCCGACGGCAAACACAATGGCACAGATCGCCAATGCTGCGAGGGCCAGTCGTTGCCCGAATTGCGCAAGCCGTTTCTGGAGCGGAGTCTTCACGGCCTCTTCGCTCCCCAACATCGACGCGATCCTGCCTAATTCAGTCTGCATGCCGGTTGCGACCACCAGCCCACAGCCACGGCCGTACGTAACGCTGGTTCCTTTGTAGGCAAGGTTCACCCGGTCGCCGAGCGGTACCTCAGCCTCAGACAATGAAGCCGTGCGCTTTTCAACCGGGACCGACTCACCGGTCAGCGGCGACTCATCCACCTTCAGCTGGACTGTTTCGATCAGGCGTAGATCGGCCGGCATCACATTACCGGCCTCCAGCAACACCACATCGCCCGGCACCAGCTGCAGGGCGGAGATCTCTGTGACCTGGGCATCCCGCCTCACCCGCGCCGTAGAAGCCGCGAGCAGCTTCAGGGCCGCAACCGCCCGCTCAGCCCGATATTCCTGAATAAAACCGATCACCCCGTTAAGCAGCACGATCACGACGATGGCGATCGCATCGGGGGGTTCGCCGACGATGCCGGAAATGATCGCCGCCCCAATCAAGACGAGGATCATGAAATCGGTGAATTGATCGAGGAACATGCGCCAGAGCGGGCGCGCGGGGCGTTCACGGATATCGTTCAGGCCATATTGAGCAATCCGACGCGCGGCTTCCTCAGTGGCGAGACCGGCCTCGGGATCGACCCCGAGATGCGTGGCGACTTTACCGGGCGAGAGCAGGTGCCAGAGCATGGGTGTGAGTGGAGACGGAGGAATGGCCTCTTGGGAACTCATGCCGACCACTCCCCCACCTAACGAGATACACGAGTAGAGCTGCGAGACTATCTGACGACAAGAACCGAACAGGAACTATGTTGGACCACCCTGGTCGAAACGCTGCCCAACAGGAAGCGCGCGATAGCGCCCAACCCTTTGGCCCCCATCACGATCAGATCGGCCTGATGCTTGGACGCCACCTTCATGATCTCTTCTGCCGGCTTCCCGAGCTGATAGACCGGCTCAGCTGTAAATCCCGCCTTGACCAGCTTTCGCACGTTCTGCTCGACCAGATGGCGGCCCGCCTCCTTCAGCTCCGGATACTTGATGAAGGGCATCGCATGGATCACGGTCACATGAATCGGCGCATGCCCGCCCTTGCCGGTCGACGTATCCGGCTGAAAGTTCTTCACCACAAACGCCAGAGCTTTAGCCGATGCAGCCGACCCATCGACCGCCAAGGTAATCCGCCGCAGCGGTACCGCATCGTCCTTCACGACGAGCACGGGACAGGTCCCATGATGGATGAGATTCGTCGACACGCTACCGAGCATGAAACGGTCGAGCGCATCGAGGCCCTGGCTGCCTACGACCAGGAGCCCGTCGCGTTTGGGGGCGCGCTTCAAAATTGTCGGGGCGATCGCCCCTTGTTCCTTGCGGGCCACGCCCTTGAGCTTCAGAGCCGCCAGCTGCTGTTTGGCCTCCTTGAGGGTTTTGATCGAGCGCGCTTCCATGCGCTCTATTTCTTCCTGGACGTACCGCTCGGTTCCCGCCATCACCGGCTGCGCCAAGAACGGCGCGCGGAGCGAGCCGACATCGACCACATGCAGCGCCGTGACCTTCGGCGGCTCCACAAACGGCAGCTTGGCCACCCAGTTCAATCCCCATTTCCCAAACTTCGATCCATCCGTCGCCACGAGCACATTCATGTTGCAGATCCTTTCAATTGACAGTTGGTTACAGGTCAGACAACAGGCTGAAACCGGCGTTGAAAGACTTCCGGCGACAGCCCCGCGAGACCCGCGTAGCAACCCAGTGTGGCCGGATCCTTGAGGTCCTCGTCGGACAGCCGGATCATATACTGGCGCGCAATCTGGTACGACTGCGCCGTGATATCCACCATCCGCACTTTCGCCCTGCCGGTCGCGGGATCCAGCATCTGCTTGAACGGGATCGGTGTAAACCGCCCATCTTGAATCGAGACCATGGCCGCCGTGCCTCCGTCGAGCAGGAACTGCGCCGCACAATAGCCGAGATCGCGGGTGTACTCCATATCGAACGGAATCGGGTCCGCGCAGCGCAACTCATACCCGACATTCTTGGCAACGATCGTCGTGGCCAAGCCCAAGGCCTTCATGCCCTTGGCCACTTCACGCCGGAGCACATCGCCGATATCTACTTCGGCCAATCGCAGGTGGCCATGTTCATCCCGCTCGACATGATCCAACCCACCCAGGTCTTGCGGGTCGAGCATCTCGATCAGCCCTTCTGCCAGCACGACCACCCCGTCTGAGCGCCCTCCGCTCAGACGCTTGATCATCGTCCCGATCACGAGATCCACCAGGCGCTGAAGCCTCACAGGCCGTTCCGTAAATTCTTCAGGAATGACGGTGAGGGTGGCACCGGCCGCCTTGCCGATTCCAAGCGCCAAATGACCGGCTTTCCGCCCCATGGTCACGGCGAAATACCAGCGCGCCGTCGTATGCGCGTCCACCATGAGATTCTTGACGATCTCGACGGCAAAGTGCCGGGCCGTTTGAAAACCGAACGTCGGAATGCCGGAGGGAAGATCGAGGTCGTTGTCGATGGTCTTCGGCACATGCACAATTTGCACATGCCCTGCCGCCTGCTCTTCCAGTTTGAGCGATGAAAAGGCCGTATCGTCTCCGCCGATCGTCACCAGGCGCGTGATACCCAGTTTCATCAAGCACGACAAGACGGTGGCAAGGGATTCCGCCTTCTTCGTCGGATTCGCCCGCGAGGTGCCCAGATGTGACCCGCCTCGAAAATGAATGCGACTGACTTCTTCAATGGAAAGGGGGCGCACCTGACTTGTGTTCCCCTCCATCAGCCACTTGAATCCGTCGATAATCCCGACGACATCGCAGCCGCCGAGGATACTGCGGATCGTGACCGCACTGATGACGCTATTGATGCCGGGGGCCGGTCCGCCCCCAACCAGTATTCCAACGGTCGGTCTCTGCAACGTCATCTATCCCCCTAGAATTTTTCCCAGCAGCCTTCCAACTTCTTCATAATCTGCGCCATGGTTGTATACTCCATTTCATCGAGAGGCAACCAGTGCGGCGCGAAGGGAACAGCCGTCACCGAATGTGTACCGAATGCCCCTCGCCTTCCCCGCGAAGATACACAAACCAATAAATCAGGGCCACCAGGATCGTCCCGCCAAGAATGTTCCCGATCGTCACCAGCAGGAGATTGCTCAATGCTCCGAGGACGGACAGCGGGGCGGGACCGCCG
>JANYAJ010000077.1 GCA_025361385.1 Nitrospira sp. | reverse complement strand
TTTACCCTCAGCACAGTCGAATGCCTTGCCGCCTGCGGTACTGCACCAATGATGCAGGTCAACGAGGACTATTACGAACGGCTGACGGAAGAGAAGTTCGACCGCATCCTGGCCGATCTCAAGAAAGAGGGGACCTGTTCCCTCAAAACCGGCCCATTTATGTGGCCGGAGCCGGCGAATGCCGTGAAACGTGAGGCGTAAGACGTGAAACGCCACACGATAAAGTCAGAAGCTTACGTTTCACTTTTTACGTTTTACGTTTCACGTTGAAATTATGTCGAAACACGAACCAGTCTTATTGAAAAACATGCTGCAGCCCGGCTACTCCGGGTCGTTGGCGGACTATGAGAAGACGGGTGGCTACCAAGCGCTCCGCAAAGTTGTGGGCAAAGTTCCGCCCACCGATGTGACCGGCACCGTGATGAAATCGGGGCTCCGGGGACGAGGCGGAGCAGGCTTCCCGACCGGCGTCAAATGGGGATTCCTGCCCAAGGATTACCAAGGCCCGCGTTATCTCTGTTGCAACGCGGACGAGAGCGAGCCTGGCACGTTCAAAGACCGCCAGCTCATCGAGCGAGACCCCCATCAGATCCTGGAAGGCATCCTGCTCGCGTGCTACGCCATCGGAGCAGAATCCGCCTACATTTATATCCGCGGAGAATTCGTCCTCGGGGCCAAAATCTTGGAAGCGGCGATCGCTGAGGCGCGCACCGCCGGCTATATCGGCACAAACATCCTGGGCACAGGCGTCACCGCCAATGTCTGGGTGCACCGGGGCGCCGGCGCCTATATCTGCGGTGAAGAGACGGCGTTGCTGGAGTCGCTTGAGGGCAAGCGCGGGCTGCCGCGCGTCAAACCGCCATTCCCGGCAACCCATGGTCTCTATAACAAACCGACCGTGGTGAACAACGTCGAAACCCTCGCGAACCTTCCTCACATCATCAGCCGCGGGCCCGAATGGTTCGCGTCGATCGGCTCCCCGCCCAAGAGCACCGGCACCAGAATCTTCTGCGTCAGCGGCCATGTCAAACGACCGGGCAACTACGAAGTGCCGATGGGGGTCACCTTCCGTGAATTGATCTACGAAGAAGCCGGAGGCATGCGCTCAAACAAGCCGCTCAAGGCCTTCATTCCTGGTGGAGCCTCCGCGCCGTTCCTGACTCCGGACAGCCTCGACGTCAAACTCGACTTCGAGTCCGTTGCCGCCGCCGGCTCGATGCTCGGCTCCGGCGGAGTCACCGTGATGGAAGAGGGCACGGACATGGTCTGGGCCGCGCTCCGCCTCATGGAGTTTTTCTATCATGAGTCCTGCGGCAAGTGCAGTCCCTGCCGCGAGGGCAGCTCCTGGCTGGTGCAAACCATGCGACGGATCGTCGCGAAGCGAGGGCGGATGGAAGACCTTGAAACCTTGGTCGATCTATGCAAGAACATCGCGGGCCGGACGGTCTGCGCGTTCGGCGACGCGGAAATATCGCCGATTATGAGCACACTGAAACATTGGCGGCCTGAGTACGTCAAAATGATTCACGAAGCGGAGGCGGCCAACCTGATCCACCCGAAACGGATCATGGCGCAACCCTAACGATGGCAACCACGACCGACACCGTTCGTTTGACGATCGACGGCATTCCCATCTCGGTGCCCAAAGGCACCCTGGTGATCGAAGCCGCTCGCCGGGTTGGGGTCATGGTTCCACACTTCTGTTACCACCCGAAGCTCAAGCCGGATGCCAACTGCCGCATGTGCCTGGTCGAAGTGGAGAAAATGCCGAAGCTCCAAACCTCCTGCAGTACGGTTGCCACCGAGGGCATGTCCGTTCGAACCGCGACGACGGTCGTCCAGGATGCCCACAAGTCGGTGCTCGAATTCATCCTGGCCAATCACCCGCTGGATTGCCCGGTCTGCGACCAGGGCGGCAAGTGCGACCTGCAAGATTTTTCCCATCAATACACCGCGACCACCAGCCGGTTTGCGGAAACCAAGCGTATCTTCCAGAAGGAATACTTCAGCCCCCTCATCGAAACGCAGATGAACCGTTGCGTGCAATGTTTACGGTGCGTCCGCTACTGCGACGAGGTTATGGACGTCAAAGCCCTCGCTCCGGTCGGACGAGGCACGATGACCGAGATCAAATCGTTTGGCGCCCACCCGCTAGACTGCGAGTTCTGCGGCGGCTGCGTACAGATTTGCCCGGTCGGCGCCATCACCAGCCGGCTCTCGATGTACGAATACCGTCCCTGGATGCTGAAACGCGCCGATACGGTCTGTTCATTTTGCGGAGACGGCTGCCAGATCACGGTCCAAACCAAGGGCCAGGAACTGATCGAAGTGAACAGCACCCAGGGTGCCGGCCGGAACAACGGCGACCTCTGCGCCCGCGGATTTTTTGGATTCCACGCCACGAGCCATCCCAGCCGGATAACCCAACCCTTGATCAGACGGAACGGTTCGCTGGTCGAAGCCACCTGGGAAGAGGCCTTGGAGTATGTGGCAGAACAGACCAAACGTATCAAGCTGGCGCATGGCGCCCAAGCCTTCGGCGGACTGATTTCCGGCCGCTGCACCAACGAAGAGCTCTATCTATTCCAGAAATTCATGCGCGTCACGATCGGAACGAACAATCTCGACAGCAGCGCCCGGTACGGTCATATCAACGGAACACAGGCCCTGCGGCGGGTCCAAGGCACACATCGCTGGACCGTCACCTTCGAAGACATCGTGCAAGCAGACGTACTTCTATTGGTCGGCACCAACATCACGGAAGCCAACCCGATCACCGGCCTTCAAGTCAAAGAAGCCGTCAAGAAACACGACGCGACCCTGTTGACTATCGAGGCGCTCCAGCCGGCGGTCGGCACGATCAGCAACATTACCAACTTGTCGCAGCATCACCTTTGCGTGGCCCCATCCCAGTTCGGCACAGCCGTCCTAGGCCTGTTGAAAGCGGTGGTCGAGGGCAACCATGTTGACAGTGCGCTGCGCCAACGGGCATCGGACTATGTCGCGTCCGTCTCTCAAGCGGTTCAACAACTATCCTGGGACGACCTAGCCCTGAACACAGGGATGTCGCGCGAATCCTTCGCGAGCCTGGCCGCGTCACTCGCCAAGGGACGGCGTGTTGTTGCGCTGGCCGGCCAAACTCTGCTGCGCAGCCAGGGTGCGTATGGTATCTGCCTCAATCTTCTCGATCTCCTGCTCGTGACCGGAAAATTAACCGAACCAGGTTGCGGATTTGCTCCCCTGGCAGAAGAGAATAACGATCAAGGAACGGTGGAAATGGGAGCGGTTGCGGAACTGCTGCCTGGCGCACTCGATCTCACCGCTCAGGACGCGCGCGCACAGATGGTTCATGCCTGGAAAGAGGAACTCCCTCTGGCTGCAGGGGCCACCCTCATCGAGATGATCGACCGGGCACAAGCCGGCATCATCAAGAGCCTCTTCGTCATCGGAGAAAATCCCGTCGGGAGCCTTCCACCCCAGACCAGAGTCAAAGAGGCCTTGGGCAAACTCGATCTCCTCGTCTGCCAGGAACTGTTCCTTACAGAAACGGCTGCGCTCGCCCATGTGGTGCTCCCTGCCGCTTCCGCCATGGAGAAAGCCGGAACCTTCACCAATACGGAAGGTCATATTCAAGCCGTTCGGCCTGCGATCGATCCGGTGGGGGACAGCCGTCCCGACTGGGAAATCCTGTCGGCCATCTCCGTGTTCCTCGGTGTGCCATTGGAATACAGCGATGCAAAGGAAATCCTCAAAGAGATCCGGACCGTCATTCCCGGATATGGATCGCTCAGCCCAACGCCGATCGCTCCCAGGGTAGACGCTGCCGCTGTCGACCGATATGTGGGCGGGGGATATCGCCAGGACCTTGTGTCTCGGTATACTCTGCCCGCACGAACCATGCGTCCGGAAGGAACGGTCCAGCTTGGACTGGTCCAGAGCCTATTCCATTCAGGAAAGCTGTCGACCCGTTCGAAGGGACTGCTGCAGATCGAACCCAGCGGGTTCTTGCAGATGAATCCCCTGGATGCGGCCCGATTCGCCCTCGATACGGGGAATCGAGTGCGCCTCTCGAACAGCCGGGGTGAGTTCACCACGACGGTGAAAGTATTCGATCGCGTGCCCGAGGGATTAGCCTGGCTTCCCGATCACTTTGCCCAGGACGCGTTACGACTCTTTGACTGTGTCATCGATCTGGAGACGAAGGTCCCATCCTATCGGACGGTCTCCGTGTCGGTCATGAAAACAACGTGAGCAGACGAGAACCCATGGTTATTTTCACTTGTCATCCGGGAGTGCTGTCGTGACTGAACTAAGCCTGCGCCTTGCGGTTTCGCTTGCCCAGATAGCGGCGGTGATGGGCATCGTGATGTTGACGGTCATGATCCTGACCCTGGCCGAGCGAAAGGTGCTCGGCTGGATGCAGGATCGCATGGGCCTGATGGAAGTCGGCCCCTATGGCATCCTTCAACCGATTGCAGACGGCCTCAAGCTGTTCTTCAAAGAAGACATCGTGCCGGCCGGTGCCAACAAGGCCATGTTCACCCTGGCGCCAATCCTGGCCATGGTCCCCGCCATGATTGGATTCGCGGTCATTCCCTTCGGCCCAGCCCTGACCGTCGATGTTTTCGGCATCACGATCAAACCCTTCGTCATTAGCGACATCAACATCGGCATCTTATACATCCTGGCATTTACCTCGATCGGTGCCTACGGCATTATTCTGGGCGGCTGGTCCTCCAACAGTAAGTATTCACTCCTGGGAGGCTTGCGCTCCGCGGCCCAGGTCATCAGCTACGAGTTGAACGTCGGACTCGCGATCATCGGGGTGCTGCTGTTGGCAGGGTCTTTGAGCCTCGTCACGATCACGGAAGCCCAAGCCGGCGGCTTCTGGCATTGGTTCATCTGGGGCGCACGCCCCGACGGGTTCTTTCCGATCCATACTCAGATCTTCGCCTTTGTCGTCTTCGTCATCTCTGCCGTGGCCGAGACCAATCGTGTCCCCTTCGACCTGCCGGAAGCGGAAAGCGAACTCGTGGCCGGATTCTTTACGGAATATAGCGGCATGCGCTTCGCATTCTTCTTCATCGCCGAATACGCCAACATGGTCCTCGTGTCTTGCGTCGCCGCTTCGTTGTTCTTGGGCGGCTGGAACGCCCCCTACCCCGGCACGATCCTCGGTTATATCGGCCTCGAACAGCTGGCCTGGGTGGAAAACGTCGCCTGGTTTACCTGTAAAGTCTATCTGTTCCTCTTCCTCTTTTTCTGGTTGCGCGCCACATTACCCCGACTACGCTACGATCAATTGATGCGCTTCGGCTGGAAGGTTATGTTGCCGATCGCGCTGGCCAATATCGTCGTCACCGCCATCACCGCCTATTTCTTTCCGCGGTGAAGCAACCGCGCTGTCAGCCATCTGCTGTCAGCGTGGGATTTGAATCTCGATGACCCTGACTGCTGATCGCTGAGAGTTTGCAAGAATGACGTTCAAGACCTGGATCAAAACCATCACCTTCTACGACCTCCTCGTAGGCATGAAAGCGACGATGTCGCATTTGATCCACTATCGACCGATCACCCTGCAGTACCCACATGAAAAACGGACGTTGCCGGACAACTACCGCGGCATGCTGGCCTTGTTACGGTACGACGACGGAACGGAAAAATGCGTCGGCTGCGATCTGTGTGAAGCGGCCTGCCCGTCGCGGGTCATTCGCGTGGTCAGCGCCGAAGTGCCGGGCGAGCCGACGAAACGTTACTCGAAAGAATATTACATGGACATGACCCGCTGCCTGTTTTGCGGGCTGTGCGTCGATGCCTGTCCGGTGGATGCCCTCGGCATGACACGCGAATACGAATGGGCGGTGTACGACAAGCGGCAGCTGCACCTGAATAAACAGCAATTGCTCGCCATCGGCGATCGGTCGTTTCCTGTTCGCGAGAAACAGCTGGAACTCCAACACCCGAATGTGGCGTTCTTCAACGTGGCGTTCAAGCACCTGCCGCAAAAGCCGTCCTAAGGGGCTCTAGAGATAGATAGATGGAACAGGCATTCTTTTTCTACTTTGCGTTCGTGATCGCCGCCGCGTCGGTGCTCGTGATCGCAACACGCAACCCGATCTACAGTGCGATAGCGCTGCTCGTCATGTTTTTTCACGTGGCGGGACTCTATGTCACACTGCACGCGGAATTCCTCGCCGCCGTACAAATTATTGTCTACGCCGGCGCGATTTTGGTCCTCTATCTCTTTGTCGTCATGTTACTGAACATGCGACAGGATGACCGCTACCATCGGCAATGGCCCATGGCCGCTGCAGTAGGGCTGACGCTCTTCATCGAAGCCGTCATCCTCACAGCCATGAAAGGCTGGACGGCCCCGACCGTGGCAACCGGCACGGAAACGACAGTCGGGGAAGCCGGTAACACCGAAGCGATTGGCGACGTGCTCTACTCCACCTATCTCTTTCCCTTTGAGGTGGCGTCCTTGATTTTGCTCGTCGCGATGATCGGCGCCATCATCCTGGCCAAGAAAGACCCGGAGGAGCCTGCGGCATCATGACGATCCCGTTGTCCTACTATCTCGTGCTGAGCGGCATCGTATTTCTGACTGGAGTCACCGGCGTGCTCCTTCGTCGAAATATCATCATTATCTTGCTGTCGGTCGAATTGATGTTGAATGCGACGAATATCAACTTCGTCGCCTTCTCGCAGTACTTCCATGATGTGGGAGGGCAGGTCTTCGTCTTCTTTGCCCTGACCGTCGCGGCGGCAGAAGTGGCCGTCGGGTTGGCGATTATCATCGCCTTATATCGAGCCAAGTCCACGATCAACATCGACGAATTTCAGTTACTGAAATGGTGACGTGTTAGCGCGGAAGTATGAGCGATGAATGATGAGCGGAAGAAGTTGGAAATAATTAGCATGGTTCGTCCGCCGTTCATGGTTCTGCATTCATCGTTCATCGTTAGTTGAATTCTATGACCTACGAACTCATTCCGCTCCTTCCATTGGCGTCGTTCCTGATCCTCGGGCTCTTCGGACCTTGGATCAAGGACCAGGCCCATCTGGTCGCCGTCCCTGCTGTCGTCGTGTCGTGGCTGCTCTCGCTCTTGGTCTTCTTCGATGTGGCAGGCGGACATCAGACGAGCTTCCCCCTCTATACCTGGCTG
>JANYAJ010000062.1 GCA_025361385.1 Nitrospira sp. | reverse complement strand
CGGGAACTCCTGCGCCTCGTGGAACTGCTGGTCTCCAAAGGCGTCGGAATCGTCGCGGTCCTGCAAGTCTTCGCCCATCTGATGCCGTCGTTCCTCGTGTTGACCCTCCCGATCGCCGGGATCATCGCTTCGATCACCGCGTTCGGTCGACTGTCCTTCGATAAGGAGTTAGTGGCGATGCAGGCAGCAGGCCTGAGCCTCCTGCGTTTGGCACGCCCCGTCCTGCTCTTTGCCTTACTCGTATTCGGGTTGACCTTGTGGTTAGCACAGTGGGGGCAACCCTGGAGCTCCACAAACCTCAAGAAAGTGGCGCTGAATCTTCTTCGAGATCAGCTGGTGCTGGCGCTGGAAAGGGGAACCTTTAACGAGCCCATCCCCAACATGATGATCTATGTCCCGGATGGAAACCTCAAACAGGCCACGACCGGCATCTTCGTCTCCGATGAGCGGAATCCAGACAATCCCCGCATTATCGTGGCGCAACAGTATGAGGTCTTGATCGACACCTCCAGCAATCAGGTCGCCTTACGCCTGCAAGAGGGCGTGATTCACAGCAGACCGGATCAAGCCGATCAATACGAGCAGGTAGCCTTCACGAGTTATGACTTGAAGCTCTCCTTGAATCAGAGCGGCTACTCATCGACGGAGGAACGTCCGTCGTATGAGGCTATTATCGCCCAACTCGCCCAATCCCAATGGCGTGACCCCTCCGCGCTCCGACGATTGATGGAATACTATAAAGATCTGGCCTTTCCCACTGCCTCGCTGGTGTTTTGCCTGCTGGGCGTACCGGTCGGCATCGTCTCGAAACGGTCAGGAAGCATGGGGGGCTTTGCGGTCGGCGTATTAGTCGTGGTTGTCTATTACATGCTGAACGTCGCCTGCGAGTTCCTGGTGACGACAGCAGTCCTGCCGCCCTTTGCTGGAGCCTGGCTACCGAACGGCGTCTTTGCGCTTACCACGGTCGTGTGGTTTTACATCATGAGTCGCCGGTAACCCCATGCCTATTCTCTTTCGTTATCTCCTTCGCGAATACGGCAAGATCTTCACGATGTGCTTCAGCGGGTTGATGACCATCTATCTCGTCATCGATTTCTTCGAGAAGGTGCGCCGATTTTTGCGTTACGACGCGAACTGGCTCGACGTCCTGACCTATTTCCTGCTTAAGACGCCCGCAATTTCCTTCCAAATTGCACCGCTGGCGATTCTCATGGCCACCCTCCTCACGTTTGGACTGCTCTCCCGCGGCCACGAAATTACGGCGATGCGCAGTTGCGGCATCAGTTTGCCCTGGATCACCGCCCCTTTCATCATCTTTGCCGCAGGGATTTCTCTCGTGCTCTTACTCTTCAGTTCTACGGTCATTCCGTTAGCCGCGAACAAGTCCGAAGAGATTCGGACCATGCGTATCGAGAAGAAGTCGCCTGCCGCCGCCTTAAAACTCCAGCAGCCCTGGACAAGAGTGGGAGCCGACAGCCTCATGCATGTGACGAGCGTCTCCGTCGACGGAGAGCGCTTGGGCGGCGTGCGCTTCTTTCAATTCGATCGTCACTTCCGATTGATCGGCATCACTGAAGCCCTCGAAGCTCGCTACAGTGACTCCAGTTGGGCCCTCTACCAGGGACAACACCGACTGTTTTCCCCTGATGGCGCCGTATCGGCTACCTCTTTCGACCGGCAAGCCATCGTATTGAGCCTCATTCCAGACGACTTCACCACGTGGCTCGCCGGCGATTCTGAATCGATGACGTTCCATGACATTCGAGCCTATACCAGACGCCGGCCCCAGCAGGACTCCCAGTCAGCACGGCTCAAGACAGACTATTACAGTCGGATTGCCTTCCCGTTCGTCACCGTGATCATGGTGCTGGTCGGCATCGCGCTGAGTCTGCGTCGAAGCGGCGCGCGAGGGGGCAGCATGGCCATGGGCATTGGGCAGGCGCTTGCCGTCGGTTTTTGTTATTGGACGACACACACGATCGCGATCGCACTCGGCCGCGGCGGAGTCTTGACGCCGCTGATCGCCGGATGGATGGCGAATATGCTCTTTTTGAGTTTTGGCCTCTACTTGATGCTCAAAGTCCGGTATTAACGCCCGCGAGAGACAGGCTGACGGTTGAGGGGACGACTGAGGGCGGAAGTGTTCGGACTCCAACCTTCAGCCTTCACAGCTTCAACCTTGAGCCAACCTATCCAGCCCCGGTTGACTGATCCAGGCGCTTCCGGTAAGTAGAGGCTGAGCATTCGCAAAAGGATTTCAAGAAGATGCGTTCGCGCGTTGTCGTCACAGGGTTAGGTATCGTGTCCCCGATCGGTATCGGGGTCGGTGAGTTTTGGAAGGCTGCCCTCGCCGGCCAATCCGGGATCTCAGCGATTACGTCGTTCGACCCCTTTCCCATGGATGGCTATCGCTCGAAAGTCGCAGGTCAGGTGCGCGACTTCGCAGTCGAACGGTTCCTCGACAACGCCCATGGCGGTCGGGTCGATCGATACGCCCAGTTTGCCCTCGTGGCGGCCAAGGAAGCGCTGGCCGATTCAGGCCTCCAGATGGCGAAAGAAAATCCCCACCGCGTCGGCGTGATCGTGGGGGCCGGCATGGGTGGGATGGTGATGGGCGAACGTGAAATCACGCAACTCTACCAGCACCAGAAGCCCCATCGCGTCCATCCGAACTTCATTCCCACCATCACCCTCAATTCTGCCTCCGGCATTATCGCGATGGCCTATGGCGCCAAAGGCCCGAATCTGACGATTTCCACGGCCTGCTCCTCCAGCGCCCATGCCCTCGGACAAGCGCTCCACTGCATCCGCGAGGGCCGAGCCGATGTCGTGATCGTCGTCGGGGCCGATGCCAGCATCACCCCGCTCGTCTTCGCCGGTTTCTGCTCCCTGCGTGCCCTCTCGTCTAAATTCAACGATCAACCGGACAAGGCCTCACGGCCGTTCGATCGATTGCGCGACGGCTTCGTCATGGGTGAAGGCGCCGGCTCGCTGATCTTGGAATCGGCTGCACATGCCAAGAAGCGCAAAGCGAGAATCTATGCCGAAATTGCGGGCTATGCCGCGACCAGCGAGGCCTATCACATGGTCATCCCTCGTGAAGACGGCTTGGAAGTGGCCAATACGATGAAGCTGGCTCTCGCGGACGCAGGCCTCACCCCCGGGCAGGTGGATTACATCAATGCGCATGCCACGTCGACGTTAATCGGCGACGCCGTCGAAGCCAAGGCGATCAGGCAACTGTTCAAATCGCGCGCGGATAAAATCGTGGTCAGCGCCACTAAGTCGTTGATCGGCCACACGCTGGGTGCCGCCGGTGCCATCGGAGGCATCGCCTCGGTATTGGCCCTCCACACAGGCCACATTCATCCAACCGCCAACTATGACGACCCGGATCCGGCCTGTGCCTTGGCAGGACTCTCCCGCTCAGCACAAGAACGTCGCGTGAAAGTTGCCATGCTGAACGCATTTGGATTTGGCAGCAACAATGCCGCTGTGGTATTGAAGCAGGCGACCACCTAAGCACACCACCGAGAGAATCGACCTATGGCAACCGACCCCACTGTATCGCTGAAGATCCGCACCTCCTTGGGTGAGTACCTGAAACGCGATCCAGCCGCGATCCTCATCACCCAACATCTGCGTGACGATTTGGGCCTCGACTCGATGGCCGTGATCGAACTGCTCTACCGTATCGAGGAAGCCTTCGATCTCCAGATCCCGGACCAAGACCTGGTGGGCCTGACGACCGTGGGCCATGTCGTAACCTACGTTGAAAAGCGGTTAGGGAAAGCGCCCTCCGCAGCCCCGACAAAAAAACCGGCGAAGCCGTCTCAGCCGAAGAGCAAAAAGAAATCCTAATACCATGGCCACACGCCCACG
>JANYAJ010000037.1 GCA_025361385.1 Nitrospira sp. | reverse complement strand
CTGTCCCGTTGAAACCCGTGGCACTCGAATCAAAGAAAAAATCATGCCGTTTGAGCTCGTCAGAAAAATCGTCGACGAGGTGGCGTCCGAAACATTTTCTCAGAAGCACGCGATCACACGGTTCGAGGTCGGTGAGAATGGAGACGCCTTTCTCAACAGACACTTCGTCTCGATGTTGCAATACATCAGGAAGGTCCTTCCGAGTGTGAAGGTGGAATTATTTACAGACTTCCAGCATTTCACCAGGGACAAAGCCGAGATCCTGCTGCATGAAAACCTGGTGAATTCCTACATCTGCAACATTGACGGCGCAAGTCCAGAGGACTACTTCGCCGTGAAACGGATACCCTACGATCGTGTCAAGCGGAACCTCCTGGACTTCCTTGAACTTCGAAGCTCACTTCACGTCACGGCTCCGCTGAGGATGCAAATCCTGACCGCTGACTACTATATTAAAACCGTTCGACAGCACTTTGGAGCTGATCCGATCAGGTTAATTGGCACTGAGGACCACTGCACTCCCAACGCAGCAAGCATTGATGCCATTAAGGCTAATTGGCGCGGGGTCCTGGATCCGGAACAAGATCACATAGCCCCCGCGACTTCTGTCTTCGCATGGGCTGAGCGGGCGGGAGTCGATACCAGCAAGCTCAACTATCAAGACTACACCTGTCCGTTGCTCGCGCGAGTGAGACACGAAGCGTTTATTGCCCCCGATGGGACCTGGTATGCCTGCTGCTATGACTCCAACTACGAATTGGCACTGGGAAACGTCAATACGCAAGGTCTCGATGAGATTTTCTCCAGTCAGAAGAGACAGCACTGTATCGGCATGCTGGAAGGAAAAGAGTTCGAGAAGATCGGCGGCCCCTGCAGGACCGTGAATTGTTGTCAGCAGATATCGTATCTTTCGCCTCTTCAACGCGCGAAAGATGCATTCACCGCATCCTGCACGTCTCTAAAGACGTTTGCAAAATCGCTGGTGGCCAGGACAATACTGTAGCCCCCCTCCAAACCTATGCGCACCCAACGAGGGCTTTCCGATTCTTTACTTGCTCTAGAGGATACAGGCTGCAAGAAAATCGGCTGAAATATTTCGTGTGGCGCTGGAACCAAGGCAGCCTCAGGATGCTCAAAAAGGCTGTCAGCGAGGCCGCAGGCGAGCGAACAGCTAGCTCAGAACGATGAGCGCGGAACGCTGAAGTAGAAATGTTTTTTTGCTCTTAGTTCATCGCTCACCGTTCAGCGTTTCCCAGCTGGCGGGCTTTTTCAGCATCCTGACTAGCGCAAGGTCACGATCGTCACCCCATCCCCGCCTTCGGCACGATCACCGGGACGAGTGCCTGCAACATAGGGGGAGTCTTTAAAATACTCTCGCAAGGTCGCTTTGAGCTTGCCGGTGCCATGGCCATGGATGATGCGGAGAAACGGCACGGCAGCCATCGTCGCGCGATCCAGCGCCGCGACCACGTCATCCAACGCTTCGTCCGCCGCCTTGCCTCGCACATCCACAATCGTCTGTTCATCGAGGCCGAGCCCGGAGCCTGACTGGAATCGTCGGGGAACGGATGCGGCAACCGGCTTCGACGGTGCGATCTGCCCTCGTGCGAGTCCCACAAGATTCGCCACAGTGGCGAGCAGTTCCCCTACCCCCACCTTCACCCTGACGCGTTTCTTTCCTTGAGTTGTTTCGAGGAGCGTACCGGTCATGCCGAGCCCGCTGATCTCGACCTGATCTCCCACCCCCAATTGCTCAAGCGGAATCGGCGTCCCGGCCGGAGCCAACTCGGCTCTTGTCTGCGCCTCGAGCTCGAACAATCGTTGCTTCGCGGCTTTCGCTTTGATCAGCTTCTGCTCGCCGTTGATGGTATCGACCGTCGCTTGCACTTCCGCCCGCGCGCGGCTGAACTGCTCGCTCAGCTTTCGCTTGAGGCCCCTCTGTGCTTCCTTTTCGGTCTCTTCCAAGTGAGCCAACTGTGCCTTCGCCCGTTGTTCCGCCTGCTCCGCTTCACCTCTGGCCTCGACCGCGCGGGCGAGGTCGTCGGACAACTGCCGCTGCGTCGCTTGCAGATCGTGCAGCATCGTTTCCATGGCCCGCTCATCTTTATGAAGCTTCAGCCTCGCCTCATCCAGCAAAGCCCGGTCCATCCCCAACCGGCCGGCAATCTCCAGCGCGGACGATCCCCCCGGCACCCCCATGAAAAGCCGATAGGTGGGTGAAAGCGTCGCGACGTCAAACTCAACGCTGGCATTCGCAAAGCCCGGCACTGTGTGGGCCAGGGTCTTCAGCGATCCATAGTGGGTAGTCGCCACGACTTTCATGCCCAACGTGGCAAGCCGGCAGAGCAAGGCTTCGGCCAGGGCCGCGCCTTCTGTCGGGTCGGTCGAGGTGACTGGCTCATCGAGGAGGACCAGCCATTGCCGCAATTCAGACTCGTCGCCGCTGCGCTGACGGTCTGCCTCATCGAGCAACTGAATCATTTGGATCATATGCGCGGAAAAGCTGGACAGGTCACGGGCCAGGTCTTGGGCGTCGCCGATATCGGCATAGACGTCGGAAAAGAAGGCCATCTCGGATTCCGCGTCACAGGGCAAGTGCAATCCAGCACGGACCATCAAGGCAAAGAGCCCGACGATCTTGAGCGTCACGGTCTTCCCACCCGTATTGGGACCGGAGATGACGAGCACCTGGATCGATTCATCCAAGAGAATAT
>JANYAJ010000008.1 GCA_025361385.1 Nitrospira sp. | reverse complement strand
CCGATCTTGCCAGAGTTACAGCGCTGACGAAATGGTATCAGGCCGTCGGATTGTATCCGACAGCATAGGCAAGGGGCATGAGGCTAGAGGCGATGGGTCGGATTTCCTCTAGCTCCTTGCCTCGCACCTCTAGCCAAAGGTTTTGATATGGCCCATTCCTATACTCCAGGCCTCACCGTTACCGAGCAGGCAACCATCCGTCGTCGACGGCTGTTGTCGTTGCCTGGTACCGTGCTGGTCACAGCGGGAGAAACCGTGCGTGCGAATCAGTCGGTCGCTCGTGCGGAATTACCTGGGAAGGTCTATCCCCTGAACCTCGCCAATCAGTTGGGTGTGGCGCCGGATGAGATCAATGAGTATTTGATCAAGAAGGCGGGCGACTCCGTGCACAAAGACGAGGTCCTGGCCGAGAACAAGCCCCTCATCAAGTGGTTTAAGACGGAAGTACTCTCGCCGATCACCGGTGTCGTGGAATCCCTATCCACGGTCACAGGCCAGGTGCTGTTGCGGGAACCGCCGCGCGTCCTGGAGTTGCTTGGCTATGTGGATGGGCTCATTGTCGAGGTGATTCCCCTGCAGGGCGTTGTGGTCGAGACTGATTGCAGCCTGGTGCAGGGCATCTTTGGCATCGGCGGTGAAACCAGAGGCGAGATCGTGATTGCCGTGACGTCGCCGGACGAAGTGCTCACGCCGCGTCACCTGACGTCGGCCATGAAGGGCAAGGTCGTCGTGGGAGGCTCCTTCATCTCGTCGGAGGCGCTGACTCGGGCGAAAGAGGTGGGGGTTGCAGGGTTGGTTATTGGCGGCATTCATGATAAGGATTTGCGCGCACTTCTGGGCTACGATCTTGGCGTGGCCATCACAGGCACGGAACAGGTCGGCTTTACTCTGATCCTTACCGAAGGGTTCGGCACCATTCCTATGGCCGGCAAGACCTTCAATCTCCTCTCTGCCCATGCGGGCCAACAGGCTTCAATTTCAGGCGCGACGCAAATTCGTGCCGGCGTCATTCGACCGGAGATCATCATTCCCAAGGTCAGCGCATCAATCGCTCAGAGTGCTGCTGTGGTTCCGGAGCGGGCAGGCATCCGGATTGGCGATCAGGTGCGCATCATTCGCGACCCCCTGTTCGGCAAGATTGGCGAAGTCGCGGATCTACCGTCAGATCTCCAGAAGATTCCGACCGAGAGCGAGGTTCGCGTAATGGAAGTCCGTTTTCCCGACGGCAGCAAGGCAGTCATTCCGCGAACGAATATTGAGTTGATTGAAGGATTGTAAGCGTGAAACGTAACAATGCTCGGTCAACATGCGGGCGTGTTCTGCTGCTAGCCGCGGTTCTATGTCTGTCTGTTTTGCCGGTCTTTGCCCAAACAAGCGAGACAAAGAAAACTCTCTCTCCTCCGCAAGACGTTCGTGTCTTCGATACCCCTAGCGATGGTGGCGGTAGTTTGACGGTTGTCTGGGCTCCCGCGCCCTACGATAGTGCCGCGACTAGGTATCAGGTTCTCCTCAGCGAGGGAGCGACGGTAGCAGATCCGGCTGCGATGAAGGTCGTGGCGGAGTTCCCTGCGAACCAGCATTATGTTCGTGAATCCAAGTGGCCCTGGTGGACAAGGCCGACGGCTGGAGACCAGCACCAGTTCACGCTGAGGAATGGGCGGGGGGTCGAACTGAAGGACGGAATCGTCTATAGCGTCACCGTGGCAGCGGTCCTGAGTGACGACCGTGGCATTGCCCAGCCGGTGCAGGCAGCGTCGCAACCGAACTGGATGAACTGGAATCAGATCAATAATTTGTTTCTGGCGCTATTGTTCGGTGGCATCGTGTTCTATGCGATCAGTACGGCCAGAAAGCGAGAGATCTTTCTCCGGCGCATTCCAGGCCTCGATGCCGTCGATGAGGCCATCGGCCGCGCAACCGAGTTGGGCAAGCCGATCCTCTACTTGACCGGCGCCCACGACATGAGCGATCCCTCCACCATTGCTGCGGCGGTCATCCTCGGGCGTGTGGCCAAACGTACGGCGGCCTACGAGACAGAATTGCTTGTCCCGCACCGCGATCCCATCACCATGGCCGTCTGCCAGGAAATTACGAAACAGGCTTACCTGGAAGCAGGCAAGCCGGATCTCTACAAGGACGATTCGAATTTTTTCATTACGTCCGACCAATTTAGCTATACCGCGGCAGTGGACGGCATCATGCTGCGGAAGAAGCCGGCTGCAAACTTCTTTATGGGGTCCTACTTCGCAGAAGCCTTGCTGTTGACGGAAACAGGCGCGAGCACCGGTGCCATTCAAATCGCCGGAACGGACTCCGATCACCAGCTGCCGTTCTTCGTCACCACCTGTGACTACACCTTGATTGGAGAGGAACTCTACGCGGCCAGTGCCTATCTCTCCAGGGAACCGGTGCAGGTCGGTACGCTGCGAGGTCAGGACATTGGCAAAGCGCTCATCCTCGTGGTGCTCGGCGTCGGGACCCTCCTGGCCACCCTCGGAGTGATGCTCGATGCGCAATGGCCGAAACTGTTTTTGGATGTCTTCAAGGACGTGAAATGATTTTTCTTCGCCGACAGGTTCCTCTCCTAATTACGCTCATCACCGGATTGGTATTCGCGGCGCAATATTATGTGCCGCACCCGGCTTCGGAGCAGATGCTGACCTCTGTGACCAAGTGGCTCCAGATCATCGGCGGGTTTGCGCTGG
>JANYAJ010000006.1 GCA_025361385.1 Nitrospira sp. | reverse complement strand
GGGAACGATCCGCCCCACATGCAGCGGCGCTTCGGATTCCGCGCCCACCACTTCGTATTGCGCGACCTCCATCCTCATCGCCACAAACCCCTGCGCGCCGGCTATCACCCGCCCGGTCAGCATGACGCTCGTCCCAACGGTGAAGACCGGTTCGAGGAACGGCTGATTGAAGAACACCGCCTGAAGACGCCCGGTGGCGTCCTCCACCACGATGTCGAGGATAGAGAGGCGGCGACTGCGGGCCTTCTTGGCCTCGCTTCGGATGATCGTGCCGCAGATCGAGGCCTCCGCCCCAGGCACCAGTTCTCCGATCGGGGTCATGACCGAGCGATCTTCATACCGCCACGGTAACGTCCAGAAGGCATCCTCAATCGTGTCGATCCTGAATCGTTGGAGCAATGCGGTCCGCTTCGGGCCGACGCCCTTCACGAAACGGATAGGCTGTTCCCACCATGGTCGAGAGGGGATTTCATTCTTCACAAGCTCACGCATCGCAATGGGCTCCGGTTCGCTCCAGGCTCTGACCGGATCGCAGGCTGCCTTGCGCAACGTCCCGAGGATGGCCATAGCTTCCTGCAGCCGGCGTTGCTGCTCCTCGGCCGGGAACCGCTGCTGGTCATCTTGAAACAACCCCCGCAGCTGAAGCAACAAGGCTTCAATCGCCCGAGGATAGACGCGGTCGGATAGGGCCTGCATGACCTGTGAAGTGATAAAGTGATTCAGATTCTTGACGGTGGGGAGATGCGCAAAGGCATCGCGAGTCGCGAATTCGATCGGACGCGCGACTCGGTCCAGCCATTGCTGAAACTGTTCGGGGAGTGTGGGCTCGGAAGAGCGCCGTATCACAGTGGCGGATCGTAACACAGCCTCTTCCACGCCTCAACGACCACGGCAACCCGCAGATCGTGGCGCGCGAAGTGCGCGACTCGATACTCTGGGTTCGCCGCTCCGAACACTTCAGCCTTCAGCCTATCTCCTGTCTCCCGTACAATTTGGCAACATTTCTTTGCCTCCCTTCCCTAGGGTGCTACATTGGAGCTCATCCACAGAGGTCTTCTATGTACCGTCGTAATATTGGTCACATTTTGTATCCCATCGCCTGCCTCCTGGGACTGTTCATCGTCTATCAAGCCTGGTTCAAACCAACCTACCTCCTGACGCCGCCACCAAGCCAACCCGAGACTGTCGTGGAACGCGCAAAGGAGGCACCACCAGAACCGCAATACACAGGTCCCGCAGAGCCGGAACCGAAACAGACTCGCCTGATCGATCCCACGGTGGTCCCGGACACGACGCATCATGAACTCTTAGAAACGATTCGCGACGAAATCGAAAAAGGAAACGTCAAAACCGCAGAAGTCAAACTGACCGATCTGCCGCCCAGCCTATCATCGGACGAAAAGACTCGTCCCTATGTCGCGGTGCTGTGGAACAATCTCGGCATCCAACTCGAAAAAGCCGGTGGAACCTCAGCTTCGGTCTATGCATTCAAAAAGGCCTCGTCGTTGGACAGTAAGAGCCCGACCATTCATCTCAACCTGGCCCATGCCTACTGGGAACTCCGTGATCCGGCCATGACGCAGAGCTTTTTGGAAAAGCTGGTGACCCTGGCTCCGAACGAGGCGTTCCCCCATCTGGCACTCGCCGAGCTCTTTCAGGAACGGGACCGACTCGGTGAGGCCGCCCGCCACCTCGACCTTGCCACGGCCCGCGCGGGCAAAGATCCCGCCGTGCAATCCTATTTGAAAACCGTCACGGCCAAAGTCCGCCGAACAGAGAAGAGCGATGCGCGGCTCACCAGCCGGGACAGCACCCACTTTACCGTCAAATTCGACGGGGAAACCGATCAGGCCACCTGGGTCGCCGTGCTGGAGATTCTGGAAGAGGCCTATCGAGAGATCGGTCAACGATTCGGACATTTCCCGTCAAAGCCCATCGTCGTCGTCCTGCATGCCAACGCCACATTCCAATCGGAAACCGGCAGTCCGGCCTGGGCCGATGGACTCTTCGATCCTGTGCTCGGGCGCATCCAAGTCCCTGCGCAGGGCACCTTGGTAGACCGTGCCTGGCTCAGGCGGGTGCTGCGACACGAATTCGTCCATGCGCTGCTGCACGACCAACAAGGCCCAGCCAGTAGCACCTTCCCGACCTGGCTCAATGAAGGGTTAGCAATGGAGTTGTCCGAGGATCGCTGGTCGGATCTCGACCGGATGATGAAACAGGACTACACGCTGCTTCCTCTGCCTGCCCTAGAAGGGGCCTGGGGAGAATTACCCGCTGATACCGCAGCCCTCGCCTATCTGGAAGCCAACTCGGCCGTCCGCTATCTCGTCGATCGCTTCGGCATGCACCAAGTGCATGGCCTGCTCTCACATCTCAAAGCCAGACAGGCGCTCTCTGCTGCCATGCAATCGCAGTTATCGCTGTCGTATGAGCAATTCCAGTCTCGGTGGCTTGACCAATTACAGGTGCAGGTGAAAAAAAGCTAGCAGGGAAACGCTGCGCGATGAACGATGAAGAAACAATGATTACCGCTTCAGAGGTCTGGCTTCCGAATAGGTTGAACCCACTCCTTCCTCGCTATATCGCTTCCTCGATCACGTCTTTGGGTTCTGCACTACGCCAAGCAGGCAGGATCTCGGCAGCATCATCCTGCCTCACTGCGACGTCGGTCTCCTCCGCGCTCGGCTCGATCGTATCTTCCCA